>JAEEHY010000103.1 GCA_016281085.1 Lachnospiraceae bacterium | reverse complement strand
TTTCCCGAATTGAGAACAAAGGCACCGATATCATTTAGCATTTCTTCCTTAAGTCCCAAAGGTTCAAGGTACTGTATGAGCGATGGATCACCCAGTCCTTCGAAGCCCGGAGCAACCGAACAGAAGATAACGAGATTGCTGTTGTTTAGAAGGTCAAGATATTTCCCGTTTGCACCTTCGTTAGCGGCATTTCTTATATTAAAGCTTAAAGTATCCTGCCGCTGGAACAGTGCTTCTGCATCCCAGGAAGAGTATTTCGGGTCGCCCCGGTGATCGGACAGACCGTAATTATCCTTGAGATATTGTCCGAAATATCTTGTGAATTTCTCGTTCCCTGCTCTGTTAAGGTGCAGGATCTCGGCAATATCCGTCTGAAAATCAAGGCCCATTTCATCATATAAAAGGTTGAAGTCTATATAAGGAACTCCGTATTCATCAGCTATATCAAAGATGGTATTGAACTTGGCCTGCTCTTCGGGAGTGACAACAAAAGGTGATGACATGAGAAGAAGAGGGATACCCTTTCCCTGTACGTATTCTATTATTTTTCTTAAATACGTGATCTCTTTTTCGGTCAGTTCACCCCGTTCCGTAACTCCGCTGATATCGGGCGTATCAAAAGGAACAACCGTCTCACGAGCGTCAAAGCCCTTGAAACGTGCGGTATCATCATAGTCCCTGAAATCCAGTTCGCTCAGCTCGGCATATCTTGCATGCATGGAATTAAACGGCACAAGCAGACGTTTGCAGGAATCTTTCAGTGCGCTTATCTTTATCGCATCTATCCTGTTTTTGTTGTGTTTGATCCCGTATGTGTTTGTAATGAGCCAGTTCTCGGGCTGGTAATCTGTCGGCCGGACTCCGGGTGTTGTTATATCAAGGATAACAACCTTGGGTGTCTGTGTCTTAAGTCCTTCGATGATGTAATGATAGCTGTTCCAGAAGGGCTGCTCGGCAGCTGCAAGATCGAAGCCCGAAATCCCGTATTCATCCCAGAGTATACCCGTATTTACGTGGCAGAAGATATGCGAGCTTCCCACAAAAAGCGCATCAACCGTTCCTTCGGGCTGCCTGTAATAAGCCTTCATCTGCTCGATACCATCTTCTGATTTTAGCAGAAGGATCCTGTCGAGGAATAATAAGATCAAGCCGAATACGATAAGAACGCTTACCAACCGGGCAATATTCTTAATGCGACCGGAGGAGGCATTGTTTTTGACAGCAGCTTCGCTTGTTCCGGCATTGTTTGTAATTGTATTGTCTGTGTTTTCCTTCATTTGTTATACCTGTATTTTAAGAATTCGTCATAAGGGGTACCGCTTGCGGTGGATTCCTTATGACATTACCTGTTCTGAACAGTTACATCTGCTTTTACACTGCCATCAGAACCTTCCGTATATGAAATCGGATGCATCAAATCCCGAACCGTAATAACCCCAGCAGATGACCATTATGAACAGAACTGCAAATAAGAGCAGGCGGAAGAGGAAATTCTGCTTCATTATAAGTGCTCTTACGACGTTCATCTGCGGGCATCCGTACTCATCACCTTCTGTTCCGATGCCACCCCCGCCATGCTGCAGGATCTCCACAACAAGAAGGATGAGCATTGAGAACATGAGGATATGAAATTCACCTTCATTAATACCCAGATTGTACAGCGACATGTCAAAGAATATCCATGGGTTAAAGATCGATAAGGCTGTTTTCCACATGGTGAAGCCCCGTCTTAATGTCTCGGCCCTGAAAAAGGAGAGACCGAAGATAAACAGCAGGAAGGTGCGCACCCTCATAAACAGGGTATAGCTGAAAGTTTCGGTATTGATGTGCAGCTTCTTTATCAGCAATTTAAAGAATGGTTGACATAACTCTGATATGATTATAACTATTCCCATATACACACCGACGCCAAAGATGTAATTAAACCCGCCTCCGTGCCACAGACCTATCAGGAACCATGAAATGAGCAGTGCAAGGAACTGGGGAATATTGTATTTCTTCTCATAGCCCTTACCGAGCTTCTTTTTACAGAACTTGCGCAGCTTCCTGAAGGCTTCCGTCTGCATTACCGCGTAGAATACATAGGATCTCAGCCATTCACCGAGAGTTATATGCCAGCGGCGCCAGAATTCCGCAAGCGACACTGAATAAAAGGGATTGTTGAAGTTCTCCGGAAGGTTGATGCCAAGTATCTGTGAGAAACCGAGTACAATATCCATGAGCCCGGAGAAATCGGTATACAGCTGAAAGGCGAAGCAGGCTGCGGCAAAGGGGATATAGAAACCGGGATACAGTTCATAGTATTCATATATCTCATTCACGATGACCGCAAGACGTTCGGATATTACAAGCTTCTTGAACATACCCCACAGTACACGCTCAAGGCCGCTTATAAAGCGGTCATATGAAAAATCATGCTTTGAATCCCACAGGCGTGTGCTTATCTGTTCATACTGGACTATGGGACCGGAGGTCATGAGCGGAAAATACGAGGAGAACAGTGCGAACTTTCCGGCATTGCGCTGCAACTCGATCCTGCCCCAGTAAACATCCGTAATGTATCCCATCACGATAAGAGAGAAATAGGATATCCTCGGAGGGCATATTTCTTCGGTAATATACATGATACGTGCGGCAAGATCGTAGTTTATCTCATGTTTAAACAATCCCGCCGCCCATTCAAAAATGTCAAGGAAAAAGCCCGTGTATTTGAGCCCCATTAGTATTGCGGCGTCAAATATGATGATTGTACGGAACACAGCCTTCGGATGCTTTGAACCGTCCGTTATATTAAGTGAAGCAATGAAATTGACAGTAAGGAAAACAAGAAAGACGCATGCCTGCAGAGGGGTTGCATTTAAATAGTAGAATACACCTCCCGCAATAAGCAGCCATACCCATTGAAGCCTGCCCGGAAGCAGGTAATACACGATCATGACGATCAGAAAAAATATAAAAAAGTCCAAAGAAATTAATGACATTGATTTCCCCTTGATTAAAAATTAAAGACCGGCAAGCATTTTCAGAAATTCTATAGCATGATCGGTACGCTGACTGGTTGCTGTTATTGTAAATACAGGCCGTTTACCGGACTGAAGCTGTGTTGTGAACGCCCCTGTTCCCCCAAGTGTGTTCAGGTATTCGGATCTGTCAAGATATACACCTGCGAGATATTCCTCAACAGGCTTATGTTCTCCGTTTTCATCCTCTTCATACACTGTGGTGTAATACGGTTCGCAGCCCTTCTTTTCAAGCTCTTCCTTAAGGTCGTCCGTTAATACGCCGCTGAGGTCCATATGAGCCCCTATGGCACCGTACTCATCCGTAATGGTGTCCGGAGCGATCACCACATCCAGATCTCCGGCAGCGTACATCGCCATCACCTTCTGGATGTTGGCGGTAGTCATCTGGTCATAACTGTCTTCCGATATTATTATCCCTGTATCTATTGCAAGATTGTAGGTGTCCGTATCCACGCCGGAATACCGGATGTAGTCGTCCTTGAAGTAATTGTCCGCACTGTAGGCAACATCCGAATTGATGATTATCGCATCAAGATACAGGGGGCGTTTGTTGATCCTGTAATCATGTACAAAGGTGATGATGAAGATGATCACCGCGATCGTTACTATTATATGTATCTTGTAATAGTCCCAGATATATGCTGCCTTTTTCCTGAAGGCCATGTCCTTCAGCTTGATGTTTTCCTGTCGTATCTCGTCTTTCAGAGCCATCTGATATTTCCGTCCCCGGCTTTATGTTTTATCATGTATTGTCCCCTGCACGGAGGCCGGTGGTCAACACAACAGATATAGTGTAAAAGAAATAGCTTTTTCTGTCAAATTATGCTACACTACTAATCAGTATTGTTAACAAGCATTATGGTAATGTCAGGAGATAACAGATGAACGATTCATATGTTGAATGCATGGTTGCAAGGAAAAATTCCCCGGCAATGGGACTTCTGAAATACATTATATATATTTTGACAGGTGTGTCTGCAATCGGGTTTATAGGTGGATATCTTATCTTTCTTGTACCACTAGTCATATTTGGTCTTCTTTCGTTTCTTGTTGTTCCGGGCTTTGAGCTTGAATATGAATATCTGTATCTTGATAAGGAACTGACTATCGACAAGATCATGAGCAAGCAGAAGCGCAAGAAGGTAAGGGACATCGACCTGTCCAAGATGGAGTACATCTGTCCCATCAATTCGCATCAGCTTGACCCGTATAAATCGAGGAATCTGAAGGTTTCGGACTATTCTTCAAAGGAAGAGAACGCCAGGGTCTGGGTTATAGTATACAAGGACCAGAGCGGTGACGAACTGATAGGGATCGAACCCAACGAGGAGCTGCTTAAGGCAATTAAGACGGTTTATCCCAGAAAAGTTGTAGAGTATTGACAACAAAAGTCATATTAATATATATTAGAGAGAATATCAAAAATTTAAGAAACGGAGGTAAAGAAAGATGGGTCAGATAGTTTCGGAAGGAATTACTTTTGATGATGTTCTGTTGGTTCCGGGGTATTCAAATGTCATAGGAAACCAAGTGGATGTTTCAACCTGCCTTACTCAGCAGATCAGGCTTAACATTCCGATGATGAGCGCCGGAATGGATACCGTTACCGAGCACAGGATGGCAATTGCCATGGCCAGGCAGGGAGGTATAGGTATTATCCACAAAAACATGACCATCGAGGAACAGGCCGATGAGGTTGATAAGGTCAAACGTTCCGAGAACGGAGTTATAACCGATCCATTTTCATTATCACCTGAGCATACACTTAAGGATGCCGATGACCTGATGGCCAAGTTCAGGATTTCGGGCGTTCCGATCACGGAAGGCAGGAAGCTCGTCGGTATCATCACCAATCGCGATCTTAAGTTCGAGACTGATTTCACCAAGAAAATAAAAGAATGCATGACCTCCGAGGGACTGATAACAGCCCCTGAGGGAATTACACTTGACGAAGCCAAGAGTATACTGGCCAAGGCACGTAAGGAGAAGCTGCCTCTGGTTGACAAGGATTTCAACCTGAAGGGTCTTATTACGATAAAGGATATCGAGAAACAGATAAAGTATCCGCTTTCCGCCAAGGATGAACAGGGACGTCTGCTGTGCGGCGCAGGTGTCGGTATCACCGCCAACGTGCTTGAAAGGGTTGAAGCGCTTATTAAGGCCAAGGTTGATGTGGTGGTACTTGATTCGGCTCACGGTCATTCGGAGAACGTGTTAAGATGTGCAAGGATGATCAAGGATGCTTATCCCGATCTTCAGCTGATCGGCGGTAATGTTGCTACTGCCGAGGGTACAAGGGCACTTATAGATGCAGGCGTGGATGCCGTAAAGGTCGGTATCGGACCCGGTTCGATATGTACGACACGTATTGTTGCCGGTATCGGTGTTCCGCAGATCACGGCGGTAATGAACTGCTACGAAGAGGCAAAGAAGTCGGGAATACCCATCATTGCGGACGGCGGTATCAAGTATTCGGGAGATATGACCAAGGCTATAGCGGCAGGCGCCAATGTATGTATGATGGGAAGTATCTTCGCAGGATGTGATGAGAGTCCCGGAACGTTCGAACTGTTCCAGGGAAGGAAATATAAGGTTTATCGTGGAATGGGTTCTATTTCCGCCATGGAGAACGGAAGCAAGGACCGCTATTTCCAGAGCGATGCCAAGAAGCTGGTACCCGAAGGAGTGGAAGGACGGGTGGCCTATAAGGGACTTGTTGAAGACACTGTATTCCAGCTTATCGGCGGACTGCGTTCGGGTATGGGTTACTGCGGATGTCCCACTATTGAGGATCTTAAGGAGAAGGGCAGGTTTGTTAAGATATCTGCCGCAGCACTGAAGGAGAGTCATCCGCATGACATTCATATAACCAAGGAAGCACCGAACTACTCGGTTGAGGAATAACCGGATAATACAGAAAAGTTACAGAAGAACACAGGAGATTCACGGCAACACATGATACGCTACATCATGAGGGAGCTTGACAGGGCAGTACGCCGTAAGCAGGCTTATGTTTATTTCGGCAGTATATTTTTGCTCTGTATACTGGCTAATATTGCGGTGGTAGCCTTCCGTACCATATACGGTACGAATGAGGGAACCTACGCATACAATATAATGGAATACGCGGCATGGTCCTTTATCATTCCATATTTGAGCTGTATAATCATAGCACATATGGTCATAGGTAAGGATTATCCGGATCCGCACATCAGAGATGGCATTACGAGCGGTCTGAACAGAATTCAGATTTATCTGTGCAATCTTGCGGCAAGCATATCGCTGGCCTTTGTTTTCCTGGTGATCACATTTGTGGTGCTGGTCGCATCCACGGCGGTCTTCCATATGGGTGACAATACTCTGACGAAGGAAGCAATCAGAACTTTTACCGGTAAAATGGTGCTTGCAATGCCTCTTTTTCTGGCAGGAATATGCTTCGGAAACATGTTCCTCTTCATATTTAAGGACAGACGTAAGGCTTATGCCGGTTATTACATACTTACATTTGTAATACCGAGGACGATCATGCTTCTCGCAAAAGAACCGCCGGGATTTATCCTGTGTAAGTTTTTGAGAAAGTATACAATATCACAGTGCTTTACTTTGATACCATATCCGTCAAGTCCCGACAGAAGTGTTCCGTTTATCGTGGCACTGGGCTTGATCTATGCTGTAGTATCAACGGTGATCGGAATAGCCGGATACAACAGGAAAGACACTAAAAAAGTAATACAGGGAAATCATGATGATTGAAACGGGGATGAACACGAGGGCTACTCTGGCTCACAAGGTGGATATTGATATAGAGTGGATTCAGACACTTCAGGACATTTATGCGGATCTAGCGCATGTTTTCATGTTTATGCTGAATGATGAGGGCAGACAGATTACACGTATGTCAGGAGATGTTGTTGAGAGGGAACGTATTGCGTCGGCACTGTCGGAGAGACAGGTCGGGGATATTTATGACCGTCTCATGAATTCCGGTGCAGAGGATCAGATCGTTGAAGATACCGTGTATTCAAACATGAAGGTTGCGGGCATAGCAGTTAAGGTTGAAGGTATATCTGCAATAAGCTTTATCGTATGTGCCGTTATCGATGGCATCAGGGATGAGAATTCGCTCATCAACTTCCAGACCAGGATAAAAGAAGAGAATTTCGGAAAAATCGTTGATTTCATCCGGATGTTAGCCACAAGGCTATACAACGCCACTTATTTAAGGGCGGATGCGCTGGCTGAATCGGTGAAGAGCAAATCGGCTGAACTCCAGATGCTTCATGAGCTGCGCAAGTCTGAGTTCATGACGGAAATAGTATCTTTGCTCGACAGTGACGAATCCTTTGACGCAATCTGTACACAGATGGTTAAGCATGTCGGTAATTTCGCGGATATAGCGCATGCCTACGTTCTGCGCCCGGCTGCAAGCGGAGTCGGAGTGGATGTGCTGGGTGAATTCATCAAGGAAGGCCACAAAACCCTGCACGGTATCGCCAGGGTTGATGATGTTCTTAATTACATGAAGATCGTAGGGGACAAGCCCACTGTTGTATCATATAAAACCGTACTCGAAGGAGGGACGCGGGAATGGATGACATCCATCGGACTTACCTCGTGTGTCGCACTTCCGATATTTACGTCCAAGCCTAACAGGCAGGTGGCCATGTATATAGTGTTTGCCGATGACGCTCCGGGAAGGATGTGGGACAGGGATGAAATCAAGCTGTTCGGAGATGCCGAGAGGATAATCCAGAGCATACTTGAGAAACGTGTTCAGAAGAACTCGCTGGCAAGCTCCTACAAATCACTTGAATCCATACTTGACAATGTAGGTACGGCTATTTATGTGCGGGATATCGAATCGGGACAGATACTGTTTACGAACCGTCTGTTCAAGAATTCTTTCACAAATGAAATACATGACGGTACCATTGAGCGTCTGTTTGAAAAGGATCAGGGATACAACGCGGGTCCGGTTAACTGCGAAGTGGAATATGAGGCTAAGAGACGCTGGTACGATCTTAATACGACTTATATAAGGTGGGTGGACGGACGAAGGGTTCTCCTCTGCTCCATTTTTGATATAACAGAGAAGAAGCTGTATCAGCAGAAGATAGAACAGCAGGCCAACAATGATTTCCTGACGGGTCTCTACAACAGGATGAGCTGTGAAAGGGATCTTTCGAAGTTCATAGATGAGGCCAAGCAGGCAAACAGCAAGGGAGCATTGCTGTATCTGGATCTGGATGATTTCAAGCATATCAACGACGGCCTCGGACATCAGTACGGTGACGTACTTCTTAAAGCGATATCGCACTGCCTGTCAAGGATCGATGGCGTGGAGAACAGCTGCTACCGTATGGGCGGTGATGAGTTTATCATCATCGTACCTCATACCAGTATGCCGAGGTTTGATGAGATCATCGAGGAAATAAGGATAGTATTCAACAAGCCCTGGTTCCTTAAAGGTGCTGATTATTACTGCACGACCAGTATGGGTATAGTTACGTTTCCCGATGAGGGCGATTCGGTCCAGGATGTCATCAAGAAGGCCGATATTGCCATGTATGAGGCCAAGAGGAGCGGTAAAAACAGAACCGCATACTACAGTGACGGTAAGGATTCCGATTCGAGCAGGCGTCTTGATATGGAAAAGAGCATGCGCCATGCGACATCAGCCGACTACAAGGAGTTCGAGGTATATTACCAGCCTATCATCGATACACATAAAGGAGATATCTGCACGGGAGCGGAGGCTCTTATCAGATGGAATTCAAGTGAGCTCGGGTTTGTATCACCCGGTGATTTCATTCCGCTTGCCGAATATCTGGGCCTTATCAATCCGATCGGTAATTATGTGCTCAGGGAGGCGTGCCTTGCCTGCAAACACTGGAACGAGAGCGGACATCCGTATTACAAGGTCAATGTTAATCTATCCGTAGTACAGCTCCTTCAGAATGATGTTGTTGAAACGATCGAGAATATAATCAAAGAGACGGGGATCAATCCCAGGAACCTTACACTTGAGGTTACAGAGAGTCTGGCAATAAACGATATGGACCGTATGAAACGCATCTTAAGCAGCATCAAGAAGCTGGGCGTGAGGATAGCACTTGATGATTTCGGGACCGGTTATTCATCCCTGAGTCATATAAGGGAGATACCTCTTGACGTTATCAAGGTTGACCAAAGCTTTGTCAAGGATCTTGCGGTTGACCAGTATGCGCAGGCCTTCGTCAGGATGGTCGGAGAGCTGGCGGATGCACTTGGCGTCAAGATCTGTGTGGAGGGTATAGAGACAGAGGAACAGCTGCGTGTGCTTGATGATATGAACATAAGGCTTATACAGGGCTTCTATTTTGATAAGCCCATGAGAAGATATGTTTTTGAAGAGAAATATGTCACAGGATGTCCGGACAATATGGATGTCCCGGATGACTTTTTTGATCCGTTACAGGAACTGACGGATGAAGACAGGAGTATACTGTATTGAAGCACTAAATCTAGTAACAAACAGGCGGAAATCCACAATATTAGGCGGTTGCATATTTTTTTATGATATGTTAACTTATAATGGGTTTGACTTTTTTGGTCAAAATCAAATCTGAATGAGGTATTGGTGGGATGAATCCGAAATTTTTTGACGTTAAAAAACAGAAACAGGATGCCATAGTCAACGCTGCGATCAAGGTATTTGCCGAGAATGGATACAGGAAGGCAAGTACTGATGTTATTGTAAAAGAAGCGGGGATTTCGAAGGGCCTCCTGTTTCATTATTTTGAGAGTAAAATAGGCGTATATGAGTTCGTTTATGATTACAGCATCAAATATGTAATGCTCGAGCTTACGCAGACGATCAACAGGAAGGAGACTGATTTCTTTGCCATCCAGGGAATGATCGAGCTGACCAAGCTCCGTGTCATGAAGAGCTATCCGTATATGCAGCAGTTCTTAAGCTCGGTAAAGTATGAGACACATCCTGATGCTCTTAAGGTTTTGGAGGCGTCAGAGAATACCATTGATTCGGCATATGATGATGTATATAGGAGAGCGGATATTTCCAAGTTTCGTAAGCCGGTCGATCTTAAGAAGATAGTAAAGATGATCGGCTGGATGTCCGACGGCTTTGTAAAGGATAAATTCAGGGACGGAACTCCCGATATGGATCAGATGAATTCCGAGTTCGCAAGCTATCTCGTAATGCTGAGAGACCACTTCTACAGGAGCGATATCCAGGAAACAGCGCTTGTTATGGATGAGCCGGTTGCTGAGAACAATATCTCCGTTATGGATGCAATTAAAAACGGAGTTACGGATTTCGCGATACCGTCCGATCCTGAACCGGTATTACCTTTTATGGCTGCTGCTCCGCAAAAAGGATTTATTCCGGGTACCGAGCTTAGCTTCGAGGAGAGGCTTGCACTCGGTAAGCAGTCCGTATATGGGCAACCTCTGCAGGCAAAAAAGGCTGCTGAAGATAAGGAAAAGAAGGTAAAGGCGATAGAGCAGGCTCTTGCGGATTCGAAAGCTGCAAGAGAGGAAGCGGAAAAAGTAAAAGCTTCGGAGGAACCTGCTGAAGAAGTATTCAGGCAGGCTGCGGTTGAAACAGATACGGCCGAAGAAATTGAAGTAAATAATACAGTTGTGGAAGAAACGCCTGAGAGCGTGGCAGAAGACGAGGCTGCAAGAGAAGCCGCAAGGATCAAAGCGGAAGAAGAGGCAGCAAGAGCCAGGGCGGAAGAAGAGGCAGCAATAGAAGCTGCGAGGATCAAAGCGGAGGAAGAGGCAGCAAGAGCCAGGGCGGAAGAAGAGGCAGCAATAGAAGCTGCGAGGATCAAAGCGGAGGAAGAAGCAGCAAGAGCCAGGGCGGAAGAAGAGGCAGCAATAGAAGCTGCGAGGATCAAAGCGGA
>JAEEHY010000102.1 GCA_016281085.1 Lachnospiraceae bacterium | reverse complement strand
TCAGCCAAGCCGTCAGAGGGCAGCGGTTCAAGCTTCTTCGGAGATTCAGGTTCATCATCCGGAGGAGGCTCGAGCTTCTTTGCCGGTGCTGGTGCAGCCGGTTCATCGGGAGGCGGTACAGCTACGAGATCAAGCTTTTTTGACGGAGTGGATACCGGATCAAATACCGGTGCAGGCAGCAGTTCCGGATCAAGCTTCTTCGACGGGGTAGGTACCGGATCGAATACCGGTACAGGCAGCAGCTCCGGCTCAAGCTTTTTCGACGGGGCAGGTACGGGGACAGGTTCGGTATCGGGTTCCGGTTCGAGCTTCTTCGACGGAATGGAAGATAATGAGAAAACCGCATATGAGCCGATATATGTAAATGATGTTTATAAACCTTCAAATACCGCAGGTGATACCTCTTCCTCCTCTTATGATGATGAGTATACGTCTGCATTAAAGACATCAAATATATTGTCATGGGTATTGTGTTTTATGCCGTTTGCCCTGACAATGATATTGACTTTGTTAGCCAAGATCGGAATTGTTATACCAAATGTAGTGACTACGGCTGCATACATTGCAGTGGTTGTTATAGATATTAATCTTTTGAGGAAGTGCGGAGTGTATATTTCCCCGGGATACGGAATACTCGGTGTTCTTTTTCAGTTCCCTTATCTGTTCAGGAAGGCCAGCCTTCTCGGACAGAGAAAGACCTGTGCGATCATCAGTCTTGTAATGTTTATATTTACGATTTTGATCGTTATATTAATTGCGGGTGCGGCAGTAGCAGCCATTGGAATGAGTCAGTATATGAAATGAATTACAGCCACCGGAGATTTCCGGTGGCTGATTTATGTATTATATGACAGCGTTTATAACAACTATCGGTCGTTATCTTGCTATGTCCAGATGCTGGACGGTGCCTGCGCGACCGTCCTCGTAAAGAAACATACCGGTCTTACGTATCATTGCGTTTAAAGAATGGTCCGTACCGTTCCTAAGTGAATATTCGGTGGATACATTTCCGAGATAAACAGCTCCTACGCCCTTTTCGGATAGACCGTACATTGAGGTCGTACCGTCCTCGTTCATTGAGTATACTACCAGCTTTTTCCATACAGGATCGGCTTCGTCTATCCATCCGTTGCCGTCACTGTCATACGCAGCAAGGTCTCTGAATCCGTCTCCCGAGACAGTTCCGAACAATTCGCTTCCATCATTGATATCACCGTCTTCGTTTTTATCAAGTGCGAGGAAACCACTGCCCCTGTTAAGCGTTGAAATACTGTCCTTTACCCCGTCTGCATCAATATCAAACATGAATTTCTGGTCCGATACCCCAGCAATGTCACTGTCAAGGTTTATGACAAGGGGATCACACAGCCTCACGGGATTAAAAGTATGTTCCTTTTCATAGTAGTCCTCAAATGATCTGCTCATCTGAAAGCTCAAGCCGAAATCGATCTCACGACCGTCTGCGGTAATAACCCGGCCGGTTGTATTATAGCTTAACTCCTCGGATTCGGCGTAATAATGTGCTTCATACTGCCTGTATCCAAAGAGTCCCGAAAAATTGTTGTATGCCCTGTTTAGGACATTTCTGCCTCCGGTATCCCGGTTTTCAGATGCCGTTTCCGACTTATCCGGATCCAAATACGGACTGTCGCAGCCGTCATCGGTCTCCGGTCCGAAAAGAAGACGTAACAGATATATTATGCACTCGGTTCGGATACGGTTCATCACACTCTCTTCGGAGTGGTTGTGTGTAATCCTTGAGGTTCCCATGGCTTCAAACCGTTTCATCAGATTGTCCATTGAGCTCTGAAAGCTGCCCTTGCCATCAGTCGGAACCTGCTTACTGTTGCTTTCGCTTACAGTAATGTTACTATCGGGCATAACAGGCTTAAGACCATTTGTTATGCCATATGCATCCATGCGCAAAGAGGAATAATTCCTGACGGATTCCATTCCTACCGTACTTGCGGAAATGATCAATAGCAATCCTCCTTTATGAGATTTTTAATTTGCGCATTCAGTGTAATTACACATCTGCTAATTATATCGGTAAATAATGTGGATTTTTAACCCCGGACAGGGGAAGAAATGTCTCAGTCCTCTTCAAGAACTTCTATCTCAAGATAGTCAAAATCAATAGAATCTATGAAATTATCGGCATGGAACCGGCACTTACCGTGACGTTTGAATTCGGAAACGGTCGCGTCAAGCCATATGGGCTTGCTTAAGTCGAATTCGTAGCTCATGTTTTCTATCGCATCAAAAACCTTGTGCGTCCTGGTGTCATCTTCCGTGTTCTCTACAACAATATCTTTCAGTATTCGATTGTTTTTTATTACTTTTCCCCAAATACGCATATTTTTTCCTTGAAAAATGTGTGAAAATCGTGCAATTGTTACCTGATTATGATATAATAATTGTGTGTGTGCTGTCCATTGTTTTTTTGTAACTATTCAGAACAGCACATAAATTTTAAAATACAGGGCGTCAAGCTCGCTTGTAAGAACTGTATTTTGTAAATTTATGTATTTGTGCAGAACACTTAGCGAGGTTTTTTCGAGCTTAGTGTGAGCCATGCATATATACTTAATGAGGTATTTTCGAATTTTGTATATATGCTGGATAAATCCAAAACAGCGAAAATACGTAGTATTTTGAGCTTGTTCTGAATAGTTACTTTTTTTAATTTTTATGCTCACATGTTCTCTTCCGGGGAAGAGGAAGCACTATTTTAAGAGAGGTACCAGGGGTGGAGTACAGACCTAACGGAGTCGACCAGGTAGATGACTGGCAGACCATGATACTATTATACAATTCCGCGCTTAAGGAAGTCGGAACCAAGCTGGAGATATTAAATGATGAGTTCCAGCATATACATCAGTACAATCCGATAGAGCATATCAAATCCCGAGTGAAAACATCGGAGAGCATCGTAAGGAAGCTTAAGAAAAGGGGATATGAGTCAACACTTGAGAATATGCAGAAATATGTGAACGACATAGCGGGCATCAGGGTTATATGTTCGTTTACTTCTGATATTTACAGGGTTGCCGATATGCTTGCCAATCAGAGTGATGTCAAGGTGCTGTTTATCAAGGATTATATCAAGAATCCCAAGGAAAGCGGCTACAAGAGCTATCATATGATAGTCAGTGTGCCAATTTATCTGTCGGACAGCGTAATCGATACCAAGGTTGAGGTTCAGATACGGACTGTTGCAATGGATTTCTGGGCAAGCCTCGAGCATAAGATGAACTATAAGTTCGACATGAATGCACCTGAGGAGATCAAGAAGGAGCTGTATGAATGTGCGCAGATGGTATCGGCGCTCGATGACAGGATGCTGCAGCTGAATGAGGAGATCAGGGAAGCGAAGAAGAACGGAGATACGAAGTAAGGGTGAGAAGTTACAGACAAGCCGGAACAGCACAAATACCGGGTATTTGTGCTGTATGTGACTTCGTCCCATGTAATAAAACACATGATATGCCCCGATCAAGCAAGCTTGACGGTTCACATCATGTGTTTTTATTCCGGATACGAAATCAGTTTGCAATGAGGAATTATTGTTTTATCCCAATACATGAGGAGTGCCCAGGTGGATGAGAATCACCTGGGCAATATTATGAAAAAATTTATCAACTTTTCTTCTCTTCTCTCTTCTGTACAATCAAATTTTAGCAATGTTATATGAACAAATCATGAACAAAATTTTAATAGATGGTTAATCCGCACAAAAATATCCATATTATGTAGTTTATGTCTGACAATTTGCACAAAATGATGTGGTTCTTGTTTTTGCGAAGAAAAAATGTTAAAATATAACGGATTATGGGGAAATCGTTTCTTTTTTGTAAAGGAGGGAGAGTTAATCATGGAAAGCAGTATCAGCAGGATAGCAAGCAGGTTTGAAAAGAATCTTAACAATCTCAGCAGGTATCAGAATCAGTCATTAAGAGATAATTCAGACAGGACAAGGACCGACAGGGACAGGGAAAGAGATTACGAACGCAGAAGGCAGATGGCCAATTCGCTGACAGCCGAACAGGTGAAGGAAGCGGTAAACAGCGGGAATGAGGATCAGCTGGATGCGATCGAGGATATGTTCTATGATGCCAGGATGGACAGGGAAGCTTCCAATAAGGAAATTCTCAGGGCAGTAGACAACAATAACAAGCTTCTTGGCAAGAACTACCGTCTGCTGATCGATATGAAGTCCGATATGGACAGTGAAGAGCCGTTGGATATTAAGAGTCTGTCCGAAGCAAATAAGGAAGAGATATTAAAGGCAGTACTTTCCAACAGGGAGGTACTTGATCTGATCCTTGATCAGTCAGAGATACTGACTACGCTGAAGCAGGAGCTTATTGATAATAAGTCCGAAGAAGATACGGATGAGGAGAACAAAGTATTCGATAAGGCTACTGCAGAGAAGGCTTTTATTGATCTCGAGGATCATGTGCATAAAGAAAACGTTAAGTGTTACCGTAATGTTCAGACTGCTATCGCGGAGCAGGATGCATTGACATACGGTAAGATAAGTAAGGAAGTGGCAAAGCTTAAGGGGATTGTCATTACCGCACTTTTATTCGGAATAGCGGATCTGGCTTTTATGATCTGCTGGTATCTGCGGCTGATATAGGAAAGTAAATGGGGAGTAGATTAAAAAGGATCGTAAAATACAGGCACACGGTCACAATGATACTGATCGGGATCCTGTCATTTATTGTGGATTTCGGATCTGTCGGCAAGGCGGCGGATGCAGGGAGTCAGGTAACGATATTTATTAACGGTAATGCCGTCGGTGTGGTTTCGGACACGGCAGATGTAGAGGGAATGATAAGGGAGGCAAGGAAAAGGATTGCCTCAACCAGCGATCAGCTGGTGCTCATTAACTGTGATATCAGAACTAATGCAAGAACGGATGTCTTCACCAAGCTTGATGACGAAGAGACGGTGATCAACAATATATACAACGTTTTCAGTGACAATGTTCTTAAGACCAAGGAACCGGTGTATGAGGTTAAGATAAATGAGTTTACCGTTAATTTAAGAACTGCCGATGAAGTACATCAGCTGCTTATTGATGCAAAGAAACGCTATGATGAGGAAGATGATTTTAATGTTGATCTGATCCTCGATCCGACAAGAGAGCTGAATGTTCTGACTGCTTCCGTTAAAAGGACATCGGAGCTTGAGGATGATGAGGAATTCGCATTTCCGAAGGCAGGCTTCTTTTCCAAGGCAGACAGGCTGTTTAATGAAGCACTTAAGCAGGATGTATCACAGTTCCATTTCGGAGTGAAGGATCTTGATTTTGCTGAGAATGTCGAAGTTGTTAAGACATATGCGGATCCTGACAAGATAAGCACTCTGGAGGAAGCGAAGGAACTGGTTACCAAGGAACAGGAGAAGAGCAAGATATACGAGGTGGCTGCCGGGGATTCGCTGTCGGTTATCGCACAGAAGAATCAGATGACGATAGACGACATAATAGCACTCAATTCCGAGACCATACCTAATATAAGTGCTACAATAAGACCGGGTGATGAGATCAGGGTCAGTTCGCCTGAGCCGGAATTGTCGGTACGCAGGATGGAAGAGGTTTATTACGAAGAGACCTACAATAAACCTGTTGAATATATTGACAATGACAATTGGTTCACAAACGAAAGCAAGGTAATTACAGAACCGGTAGACGGCTTCAGAAAGGTTGTCGCCGATATAACATACAAAAATGACAGTGAAGAGTCAAGGGATATCATATACGAGGATGTTGTCGTTGAAGCTGTCGCAAAGGTGGTAGAGAGAGGTACCAAGGTTCCGCCTACTTACTTAAAGCCGATATCCGGAGGAAGGCTTACATCGGGATTTGGACGAAGAAAGGCTCCAAAGAGAGGTGCATCAACCTATCATAAGGGTATAGACTGGGCAACACCTGTAGGTACCGCAGTCGCTGCTTCATCGGGGGGAACGGTTGTAAGAGCCGGATGGGGAAGCGGTTACGGGTATGTTGTTATGATACAGCATCCGGATGGGAAACAGACCAGATACGGTCACCTGAGCAAGATACTCGTTAAGAACGGACAGACGGTTAAGCAGGGACAGAAGATAGCATTGTCAGGTAATACGGGAGTAAGTACAGGACCTCATATACATTTTGAGATACTGGTAAACGGAGTGCAGGTTAACCCGTTGAATTATATGAATTAAGTTTGTAGCAGATGTAGAAGATACGTATGATTATCCGTAATATTTCTGTAACAATTAACAGAAAGTCTGTTCGCATTTACAAGAGGGTTAAGTTGGAGTATAATTTTTAATGATTTTTTTAGCTAACGGATGAGCGGTTAGGGGAAAAAGAGTGGAACAATATGTGATAAGGGGAGGTAACCCTTTAGTAGGTGAGGTTGAAATAGGCGGAGCCAAGAATGCGGCTCTTGCAATACTGGCTACCGCAGTAATGACAGATGAAACAGTCATTATAGAGAACCTTCCCGATGTAAGGGATACCAATGTCCTTATAAAGGCAATGGAGAGCATTGGAGTAGTTGTTGAGCATCTTGATCGGCACACGGTTAAGATAAATGCTTCGATGATCACCGATCATACAATTGATGATTCGTATATTAAAAAGATAAGAGCTTCTTATTACATGCTGGGAGCACTGCTCGGAAAGTACAGGGATGCCGAGGTTGCGTTGCCCGGAGGCTGTAACATAGGAAGCCGTCCCATCGATCAGCATATCAAGGGCTTCAGAGCTCTGGGTGCGGATGTAAGGATTTCGAGAGGTCTGGTAACGGCACAGGCAGAGAGGCTTACGGGAAACCATATTTATCTTGATGTAGTAACGGTAGGTGCTACCATAAACATCATGATGGCAGCATCTTTGGCGGAAGGTAAGACCATAATCGAGAATGCGGCCAAGGAACCTCATGTTGTAGATGTAGCGAACTTCCTTAACAGTATGGGAGCAAATATCAAGGGCGCAGGTACGGATGTTATAAGGATAAAGGGTGTTGAGAAGCTTCACGGGACCACTTATTCAATAATTCCGGATCAGATAGAGGCCGGTACCTTCATGTTTGCCGCAGCTATAACCAAGGGTGATATCACCATAAAGAACGTGATCCCCAAGCATCTTGAGTCAATTACTGCCAAGCTTATAGAAATGGGCTGTGAGGTCGAGGAATTCGACGATCAGTTACGAATAGTATCATCCAAGACGTTAAGGCATACGCATGTAAAGACTTTGCCGTATCCCGGATTTCCTACGGACATGCAGCCACAGATAGCAACGGCACTTGCAACATCTGACGGTACCTGTGTGGTAACCGAAAGTATTTTTGAGAACAGATTCAAATATGTTGATGAACTGCTGAAGATGGGTGCGGTTATCAAGGTTGAAGGAAATACAGCCATCGTGGAAGGAGTCAGCAAGCTCACGGGAGCTCCGATCACGGCTCCGGATCTTCGTGCCGGTGCAGCGCTGGTTATGGCGGCACTTGCGGCAGAGGGAGTATCAACAGTAGATGATATATATTATATAGAAAGAGGATATGAAGATTTTCCCGAGAAATTAAGAAGTCTTGGAGCGCAGATTGAAAAAGTAAGCGCCGAGAGGGATATACAGAAGTTCAGATTAAAAACCGGCTGATGATCAGCCGGTTTTTTATAAAGAACAGATATATTATTATACGAAGGTTTCAATATAGATATCAGTTTCCTTTGACAGATCTATAAAACGGTTCCTGCACTGGATCATGGGTCTTGACAGGGCTGTCTTATTCATGAATACTACTTCACCCTCCATACCGTTGTTCAGGCGTACGCGGTTTTTAATATATGTACTGGCGATGTGTTCAAGGAATACCAGAATGAAGTTACTGTCATATTTGTTGAGCCCCTCGGACTCAAAAATCCCTATAACCTTAAACGGACACAGGGGACCGCGGTAGACGCGGGCTGCCGTCATGGCATCATAGACATCGGCTATGGCAACGATCTTTGCATATTTGTTTATCTTATCGCCCGTAAGTCCGAGAGGATAACCCGTTCCGTCGCATCTCTCATGATGCATAAGAGCTGCTTCCTTAACATCATCACTTATATTCTCATATTCTTTGAGTATCTTGTAACCCTGAAGGGTATGAGTCTTGATTATATTGTATTCGTTAGGTGTGAGCTTGTCGGGCTTACGTATTATCTTATCCGGAACAACAAGCTTACCGATATCATGCATCAGACCGCATAATGTGAGCTTTTCAACCTCGGAAGGCGGAAGCTTTAACCATTTACCGAAAACGTTGCAGATAAGACCGACATTTATCGAATGCGCATAGGTCATGTCATCATACTGACGCATGTTGTGAAGCATATCAAATATGGAAATAGAAGAAGATTGCGCTGCCATGAGATTGGAGATATGGTCGAACAATTCCTCTGTATCGATAGGAGCCCTGTCATCTACTATTGATCTTAAGTTACGTTTGAAATTCTCGGTAGTGGTTATGAAGGTTTTCTCAAATTCCTTAAATTCCTTGCTTGCCTTGATCCTCTCCGAATACGACGGCATATCGAATTGAGAAACCTCTTCGGTAGGTGTGATGACCTCGTCCTTGATCCTTACTGCCAGAACAGAATAGAATTCAAGACGGGTGATCATCTTATCGGTGAGAACTGTATTGTTGGGGACGATCATCTGATTGTTATACGAATAAACGTCCTCAGCTGTTGTCATTCCGGGTACAAGATCGGAAGTTCTTATACGCTTCATATAGTGCTGTTTCCCCCAAATTATCATGTGCTGTCAATGCCTGTTGTAATACTATTTCAGTATAAAAATATTCTTACTAAAAGTCAACGAATAAATAATTCCATTTCTTGACATTGTATGAGTGAATGGAGTATACTACGCAAGTATGGGAATTTATGCAATAATGTATTCCCGTGTTGCATGATAGTCATAAATATATGACTATTTTATCGTTTTATCTAAAAAGAGGATGATAAGATGGAAATGGAGAAAAAAAATATCTTAACTTATGAAGGTCTTAAGAAATTAGAGGATGAACTGCATGACCTCAAGGTTATAAAGAGAGCAGAGGTTGCCCAGAAGATCAAGGAAGCAAGAGAGCAGGGAGATCTTTCGGAAAATGCGGAATATGATGCAGCCAAGGACGAGCAGCGTGATATAGAAGCAAGGATAGAAGAAATAGAGAAGATCCTTAAGAATGCGGAAGTAGTACTTGATGAAGAGGTAGATACGGGTAAGATAAGTATCGGATGCAAAGTCAAGATCCGTGATATGGAATTCAAGGAAGACATGGAATATAAGATCGTAGGTTCTACCGAGGCTGATTCACTTAACGGAAAGATAAGTAATGAATCACCCATAGGAAAAGCCCTTATCGGAGCCAAGAAGGGACAGACGGTTGCAGTAGAAACGCCGGCAGGTGAGATAAAGTACAAGGTACTCCAGATAATCCGTCCCGGTGATAAGGATTATTAATTAAAGGAAGGAATACTTCTTATAGGAAGGAGTACAGCTTCCGTAATTTAGAAAGACAGTGGAACGTTTATATAACTCGTTGTCATGGAACAAGAGATATTATGACAATACTTAGGGGAATCAATATGGCTAAGAACGAGCAGAACACAGAACAGCAGCAGGATATAGGACAGCTCCTTAAGGTAAGGAGAGAGAAGCTTGCAGCCCTTCAGGAAGCAGGCAAGGATCCTTTTATCATAACCAAATACGACCAGACCCACCATTCGGTAGATGCGAAGGCTGAATATGAGGAGCTGGAGGCTAAGCTTATAGGTGATCGTGCGCCGGTTGACGTTAGCGGTCTTGACGAGGCAGCAGCAAGAGAGGCTAAGAAAGCCGATTACAATGAGAAGCGTGCGACCATGGATGCGAATCCGATAAACGTGAGCATTGCGGGACGTATCATGAGTAAACGAATCATGGGTAAGGCTGCATTCTGCAATGTTCAGGATAAGCCCGGCAATATCCAGGTTTATGTAGCAAGGGATGCCGTAGGCGAAGAGTCTTATGCCGATTTCAAGAAATATGATATAGGTGATATCGTAGGTATCAAGGGTTATGTGTTCAGGACAATGACGGGTGAGATATCCGTTCATGCGGAATCGATAATACTGCTGTCGAAGTCACTCCAGATACTTCCCGAGAAGTTCCACGGAATGACCAATACGGACCTTAGATTCAGACAGAGATATGTAGATCTTATAATGAATTCCGAGGTTAAGGATACATTTATAAAGAGGTCTAAGATCATTTCTTCAATAAGAAGATATCTGGATGACCAGGGATTCATGGAGGTTGAGACGCCCATGCTTGTTTCAAATGCGGGCGGTGCGGCTGCAAGACCTTTTGAGACCCACTTCAATGCACTTGATGAAGATCTTAAGCTTCGTATCTCGCTTGAACTCTATCTTAAGAGGCTTATAGTAGGAGGGCTTGAGAGGGTATATGAGATAGGCCGCGTGTTCAGGAACGAAGGTCTTGATACAAGGCATAATCCGGAATTCACACTTATGGAGCTCTATCAGGCATATACCGATTACAACGGAATGATGGATCTGACCGAGAACATGTTCAGGCATGTGGCCAAAGAGGTTCTTGGAACGACCACATTTAAATACGGTGATATAGAGCTTGATTTTGGCAAGCCTTTCGAGCGTATCACCATGATGGATGCAATAAAGAAATACGCGGGGATCGATTGTGATCATGTTCCCGATACCGAGGTAGCAAAGAAGCTTGCCGAT
>JAEEHY010000101.1 GCA_016281085.1 Lachnospiraceae bacterium | reverse complement strand
CATTTCTTCTCGACAGCTCTGTGATTGTATGCTTCTGCCATTTTACTTCTCCGTTCCTTAATCTTC
Source organism: Lachnospiraceae bacterium (assembly GCA_016281085.1). GTDB lineage: Bacteria > Bacillota > Clostridia > Lachnospirales > Lachnospiraceae > UBA2868. Next base: position 4,005 of record JAEEHY010000101.1, on the reverse strand, counting down.
TTAATCTTTTTGATCTTCTTGATCCAATCTCATCTGTTTCTTCTTCGGATAATCATACTAAACACATACTTTTCCTTATTTGGTATGACTTTTTCTCTGTTTCTTCTTCGGATAATCATACCAAACACATACTTTTCCTTATTTGGTATGACTTTTCCTCTGTTTCTTCTTCGGATAATCATACCAAACACATGCTTTCCCTTATTTGGTATGACTTTCAAACAAAAAGAGATTTATAACATTCCTTCAAGCACTTCTTCAGCCTTCTTCAGTGCTTCATCTATACCTGCAGGGTTCTTTCCGCCGGCCTGAGCCATGTTCGGACGACCGCCGCCGCCACCTCCTACAAGTGAAGCAATGCCCTTTATAAGATTACCCGCATGAGCTCCCCTGCCCATTGCTCCGTCAGTAGCCATTGCAACAAGATTAACCTTGCCGTCGGTATCGGATGCAAGCAGGATAACTCCATCTCCTATCTTGCCCTTAAGCTGATCACCGAGATCTCTCAAGCCGTTCATATCCACTCCCGAAACCTTTACCGGGAGGAACTTAACACCATTCACCTCTGTGATCTTATCTGTAACATCACCCATTGCATCCTTCGCAGCCTTGCTCTTAAGTGACTCAAGCTCGGATGAAAGTGATTTAACCTCCTCACGCAGCTTCTCTATCCTGTCAACTACATCAGCGGGTGAAGCCTTAAGTATCTTTGCCGCTTCATGAAGGCTTGCCTCGACCTTCTTATAATGATCGAATACCCTGTTTCCGGTGAGACCTTCAATCCTGCGCACGCCTGCGGCAATTCCACTCTCGGACATTATCTTGAAACAATGTATATCTCCTGTTGACGAAACATGCGTACCACCGCACAGCTCCTTGGAGAAATCACCCATCTTAACCACGCGGACCACGTCACCGTATTTCTCACCGAACAACGCCATTGCTCCCGATTTCATTGCCTCTTCTATCGACATCACATCGGTCACTACGGAAATGTTCTCCATTATCTTCTCATTAACTATATCCTCTACCTTTGCGAGTTCCTCAGGCGTAACCGCACGTGAGAATGAGAAGTCAAACCTTGTCCTCTCACCGTCCTGATATGAACCCTGCTGCTTAACCTCATCACCAAGCACAACCTGCAGCGCCTTCTGGAGAAGGTGGGTTGCCGAATGGTTCATACAGGTATTCGCCCTGTTATTTGTATCAACCTTCAGGGTTACGGTATCATTCAACTTTACGGAGCCGCTCTTAACGGTTCCGACATGACCCACTCTGCCTCCGTCTATCTTAACCGTATCGCTCACCTCGAACTCAAACGTATCTGTAGTTATGATACCGAAATCACCCTTCTGTCCGCCCATGGTAGCATAGAAAGGAGTCCTGTCTGTTACTATGGTACATGTCATTCCTTCATCAGCCTCATCAACCAGTCCCAATGCGGCGATCGCAATGACTTTACCTGTATCCTCAGTCTTCTCATAACCCGTGAATTCACTTACGAGTGCATCATCCAGTTCCGCGAAGACCGCAAGATCATCGGAGGATGACTTTAACGAGAAGTTGGCATTGTCCCTTGCCTTCTGCTTCTGCTCATCCATTGCCCTGCCAAAGCCTTCTTCATCAACGGTAAGACCCTTCTCGGAAGCCATCTCGATCGTAAGCTCCAGCGGGAAACCGAATGTGTCATAAAGATAGAATGCGTCCTTACCGGTAATACTCTTACCGGAAGCTGCCACAACACCGTCAAGTATCTTCACGAATTCCTTCATGCCGTTCTCAAGGGTAGCCGTGAAGCGGTCGATCTCCTTCTTAAGTTCCTTAAGCACAAACTCCCTGTTCTTAACAAGATTGGGATATGAATCAGAATATACCTCATCAATAAATATCTTGGCGATCTCAAGCAGATTGTCCGTAGTAAGACCAAGTATCCTTCCATGCCTTACCGCACGTCTTATAAGCCTCCTTAAGACATATCCCGCGCCACCGTTTGAAGGAGTAAGCCTTGCCTCGTCTCCTATCAGCATTATCGAAGTACGCATATGATCGGCAAGCACCCTCATCGAACGTGTCCTGTCATTGTCATCATCATACTTAAGCGATGATTCCTTCTCTATATATGCTATAACAGACGCAAAGAGGTCTGTCTTGTACACATCCTTTGTTCCGTTAAGGAAGGCAAGGTTCCTCTCAAGACCCCAGCCGGTATCCACGTTTTTCTTCGCAAGAGGTGTAAGATGTCCGTCCTTATGCTTTTCATACTGCATGAAAACATCATTACCAAGCTCGGTATACTTACCGCACGAACAGCCGGGTCCGCAATCCGGTCCGCAGTCAGGCACATCCGCAATATAGAACATCTCAGAGTCAGGTCCGCACGGGCCGTACTCAAGTCCCCACCAGTTATCCTCAGCCGGAAGATAATATATGTTCTCAGGCTTGAAGCCCGAATTGATCCTGCACTGCGCGCCTTCTTCATCTCTCGGTGCATTCTCATCACCTTCGAATACAGTAGCTGCAAGATGATCCCTGTCGAAACCAAACACCTCTGTCAGAAGCTCGTAGCTCCACTTGCATCTGTCTTCCTTGAAGTAATCGCCAAGGCTCCAGCTTCCCATCATTTCGAAGAAGGTCACGTGTGATTTGTCTCCGACGGAATCAATGTCATTGGTACGTACACAACCCTGTACATTGCACAGCCTCGTGCCCATGGGATGCTTCTGCCCGAGCAGATACGGCATAAGCGGCTGCATACCGGCAACGTTGAACATAACGCCTGTCGAACCGTCAGATACCAGTGATACCGCACCGACATCAACATGTCCTCTCTCCTTGTAGAAATCTTTCCATGTGTTTCTTAACTCTTTTGAAGTAAACTGTTTCATAATATCTCCTGTTTTATATATTTATAACTATTCAGAGCTATGCACATAAAATACAATAGTTACCTTTATTTATAAATTACACACAGCTCGTACGTCCTGAAAATTTCATTCCTTTATCGCTTATTTACAGGGTGTTCATTAAAGCAGTTGCACGCCCATTCTCTCAGCCTCGGCCACAACCTCATCAGGCCAGATCGAACTCTGAACCTCACCGATATGTGCCCTCCTCATAAAGAACATACATATTCGGGACTGTCCTATACCGCCGCCGATCGTATAAGGCAGCTCCTTATCAAGTATTGACTTCTGGAAGGGAAGCTCAGCCCTCTCAGGACAACCTGCCTTGTCAAGCTGTGAAAGCAGTGAATCCTCGTCAACCCTTATACCCATGCTGGACAACTCAAGTGCTCTGTCAAGTACAGGATAGTATACGATTATATCTCCATTCAGCTCCCAGTCGTCGTAATCCGGTGCGCGTCCGTCATGCTTCTGTCCGGACTTAAGAAGATCTCCTATCTTCATAAGGAAGATCGCCTTGTACTCCTTAGCCGCAAGGTCTTCCCTTTCCTTGGCTGTTTTATCAGGCCATCTGTCCTCAAGCTCCTGTGTTGTAATAAACGTAATATCATCAGGCAATACCCTTGTTATCTCCGGATGCCTTGAATTAACGAATACCTCGGTATTCTTGATAGCCTCATATACCTTTCGGACGATAGCCTGCAGCGTATCCTCGTTACGTTCTTCCTTATTGATGATCCGCTCCCAGTCCCACTGATCGACGTACAGCGAATGCAGATTGTCAGTATCCTCATCCCTGCGGATCGCAGTCATATCGGTATACAGGCCTTCACCGTGGGTGAAGCCGTATTTCTTAAGCGCCATCCTCTTCCACTTCGCAAGCGAATGTACTATCTCAACCTCTTTATCACCCTGCTCCTTTATTCCGAACTTAACCGGTCTCTCAACACCGTTCAAGTTATCGTTGAGTCCCGATTCGGGCTTGACAAACAACGGCGCCGAAACACGTGTAAGATTAAGCTCCTTGGCCAACGCTCTCTCAAAGTAATCCTTAACTTCCTTAATAAGTATTTCCGTTTCCTTAATAGTCTGCGGGCTCCTG
>JAEEHY010000100.1 GCA_016281085.1 Lachnospiraceae bacterium | reverse complement strand
TGAGTGAGATACCGGAGTATGCTTTTGCCAACTGTTCGGGACTTACCAACGTGGTCATACCATACAATGTTAAGTCTCTTCAGGCTTATTCCTTTTCGGACTGTTACAATCTGAGGAACGTTATAATACCGGATACGGTGGGTTATATTGACGAGAAGGCCTTCTACCTTACCGATGATGTTGAGTTTGATTACTATGATTCGGATGATGCCAGACAGCTTATTGACGGTGCGGGAATAGAGCAGGAGGATTTCAGTGAATATGCCGACAGGATCGAGGGAAGTGACTACGATATCTTTGTGTCCGGTTCTGCCAATGAGAAAACAGTGCTGAGTGAAATGCCTTATGTGGAAGGAGGGGTTTCATCCAATAGCGTGACGAGGTTACCGGGTGAACTTGCATCCGCAAGGATATCCGGCGGACATGCCTACCTTGAGGTTCCAAGAGATGTTCTTGTCAGAGGATACAATATAGTACAGGCAGAGGGTGAAGACGGAACTCCGTACACTTACATTGATCCGGACCTTGGCGGAAGCTTTAATGTTGTCGGAAATGTGTTCGTAAGGTACAGGGGAAGCGACAGTAAGCCCGTACTTCCCATGGGAATAGGCAAGATAGGCAACAGGGCATTTTATAAGAACGACAGGGTGGACAGCCTGGTCGTTCCTGCCGGAGTTAACGAGATAGGTGATTTTGCTTTTGCAAGGTCTTCGGTTGAGAGGGTTTCGTTACCGGAGGGCATAGACAGGATAGGATATGCGGCATTTTACAACTGCGGCAATCTTGAAGACATAATCATCCCTGACAGCGTCAGGACCATTGAACTTGGGGCTTTTGACGGCTGTAAGTGGATGGATGAACAGCTTGCGAAGGATGACGGTAATGATTTCATCGTTGCGGGTCAGGGAATACTGATAGGATATAAGGGTAACGGCGGTGACGTATCGGTTCCGGCCGGTGTGAAGGCGATAGGGCCGGGATGTTTTGCGGGAAATAAGGGAATAACCTCTGTCACCCTTCCCCAGGGGCTTGAGAAGATAGGGGAGGAAGCCTTTCTCGGATGTGCAGGGATAAGGGATGTGACCATACCCGATACAGTGACGGATATAGAGGACAGAGCATTTAAGAACTGTCCGCTTGATCAGGTCATCATTCCCGCCGGTGTACGGAATATAGGGCTTGGGGCCTTTGACAGGACTGATGTGCTTGACAGTGGTGTTGACAGAACGGGAGCAGTTGTTTTTCTCGGAAATGAACTTCCTTCTTTGTCTTATAAGAATACAGCCACCCGTTTATCGGCTTCCGATTTAAGGACTTATGCCTTCGCCGGGTTTGATAATGCCATTGTCGGAAGTGATGCGGATATAAATGAAGACAGTGTGCTGTCACCTTCAAATAACGGCTTCAGAGGACAGGTTTATGTAATAACCTCCGATGCATCCGCGGACAACGGACAGTTAAGGCTTAGGAATTCGTATGCAAGGCCTGTTGATACAGACGGAAATGTGGTTATCGATCCGCATGTAACGATCAATGGGAAGAAATACATAATGTCGGGTGTAACAGAGGGTGCTTTCGGCAGTTATACGGATCCGTCCCTGATAGATTCGGCAGATATAAAAAGCGTATCCATACAGGGAAATACTTCGGATAATGTAAACGACATGCTCAGCCGTATTTCGCAGGAGTTAAGCTCGCGTAAGAATGTGGTCAATGAGGCGGATGACTCTTCAAATGAGAAGATCATCCCCATAGATGTAGAGGATGGAGTAAGTCCCGACAGAGGGAATGCATTTGCTTCAATAACGGGAGATGACGGTGATTATCATATCAGTGTCAGCAGGTCGCCTGAAAGTGAGTATTTATGCAACAGTGCATTTGTCAGTAAGTTCGGAAGTACCGACGGGATCAATATGGTACCGTTTGATATAACGATGACAGATGTAAGAAGCGGTGTTGAGATAAAGAGGCTGTCAGGGCACAGCGTGGATCTGGAGCTTCCGATACCTTCGGAGTTCATTCAGGAACAGAATATAATGGTGGGTGCGCTAAATGATAACGGCGAACTGGAAACCATACCTTCATCAATAGTCAATTACGGCGGAAATGACAAGATACGGTTTATTGCTTCGCATTTTTCCACGTATGTAATATATACAAGCCTGGAGCAGACAACCGTTTTAAATACTGTAAACAGGCAGAACCTGTCCCTGCCGGCACAGATAGCGGTGATGGAGACTCTTAACAGGGATGTAGGGTTTACGAGTGTGAAATGGTACATCGGAGCTGTGTTCATGATGATGGGGCTGGTTCTTCTTTTGATGAATAAAAGACATCCGGTCTTGAAAAAAGAGAATGAATAAGTATAATTAAAATGTTTGTAGTTTTATTGAGTCAAACGCGATCCGAGGTGAAAATATTATGAAAAATGAAAACAGAGCAGTAAGGATGAACACAAAGAACAATCTGCTCGAGCTTGAAGAGCATATGTATATCCTGGCAGATGTCGATACGCCGAATGTGTTCAGAAATCTATTTCCTTATGAGGAAGTTCCCAAGATAGCATTTAACGACAGGATAGTTCCTCACAACATGCCGAAGGAAATATGGATAACTGATACGACTTTCAGGGACGGACAGCAGAGCAGGGCTCCTTATACGACCGAGCAGATAGTGACTATCTACGATTATCTGCATAAGCTAGGCGGACCTAACGGAATGATCCGTGCCAGCGAGTTTTTCCTTTACAGCAAAAAGGACAGAGACGCCGTATATAAATGTATGGAGAGGGGATATCAGTTCCCTGAGATAACAAGCTGGATACGGGCAAGCAAGGAGGATTTCAAGCTGGTCAAGGAGATCGGCATGAAGGAAACAGGCATTCTCGTAAGCTGCTCCGATTATCATATCTTCTATAAGCTTAAGATGAACAGACGTCAGGCAATGGAGCATTACCTTAACATTGTCAAGGATTGTCTTGAGGAGGGCATATCACCCAGATGTCATCTTGAGGATATAACAAGGGCCGATATTTACGGTTATGTCATACCGTTCTGCCTGGAGCTCATGAGGCTCATGGATGAATATAAGATACCCATTAAGGTAAGGGCCTGTGATACCATGGGATACGGAGTCAACTATCCGGGCGCTGTAATACCCAGATCGGTACAGGGCATCATATACGGACTTAACAAGCATGCGGGAGTGGATCCCCATCTGCTTGAGTGGCACGGACACAATGATTTCTATAAGGCAGTATCCAATTCGACAACTGCATGGCTGTACGGCTGCTCGGGAGTTAACTGTTCGCTGTTCGGGATCGGGGAGAGAACCGGTAACACTCCTCTTGAAGCGATGGTATTTGAGTATGCGCAGTTAAAGGGCGACCTTAACGGCATGGATACTACCATAATCACCGAGCTTGCCGAATACTATGAGAAGGAAATCGGATATCACATTCCGCCGCGCACACCTTTTGTCGGTGAGAACTTCAACGTAACGCGTGCCGGAATACACGCGGACGGACTGCTCAAGAACGAAGAGATATACAACATCTTTG
>JAEEHY010000099.1 GCA_016281085.1 Lachnospiraceae bacterium | reverse complement strand
TGTTCGATGCTTAGAGAAGCTTTAAATCGCAGGAAAATAGTACTAATCTCGACTTCAGGCGAATTTAGTACCATTTTGCCTTGAAAATCCTATGGGAAAATAGTACTGATCCCGACTTCAGGCGAATTTAGTACCATTTTGCCTTGGAAATCCTATGGAAAAATAGTACTGATCTCGACTTCAGACGAATTTAGTACCATTTTGCCTTGAAAATCCTATGGAAAAATAGTACTGATCTCGACTTCAGGCGAATTTAGTACCATTTTGCCTTGGAAATTCTATGGAAAAATAGTACTGATCTCGACTATTTACATATTTAGTATCACTTCACATCGGAGTAACTATTCGTCCGGTGTCTCTGCATCATTTGTCTCATCTGTGGCTTCCGTCTCAGCCGGTGTCTCTGCATCATTTGTATCATCTGTATCATCTGTGGCTTCCGCCTCAGCCGGTGCCTCTGCATCATTTGTTTCATCCGAAGCTTCCGGGTCGGCCGGTGCCTCTGCATCATTTGTCTCTTCTGAAGCTTCCGGGTCAGCCGGTGCCTCTGCATCATTTGTTTCACCTGCAGCTTCCGGCTCAGCCTCAGCCGGTACCCCTGAATCATTTGTCTCATCTGAAGTTTCATCAGATGTTTCCATCCCGCCAGGGTTATCTGACATTTCTTTTTCACCCGGAATCTCTGTTTCCTCCGGTAAGATCACATCCGGAATGACGTCAGTTTCCGGTACGGTGAAATTCTCAGTGGTTTCGAACGCCTGCGGCTCCCCTGAGGAAGTATCTGCTGCAGTATCGCCTTCTGCTGCGGCATCCTCAGTGTACGTTGCCTTTATGTCTTTGACTGCGGCATCCTCAGTATCCGTTGCCTTTATGTCTTGGGTTACAGCATCCTCAGTATCTGTTACTGTTTTGATTTCAGCTGCGACATTCTCAGCTATAGCCGGCCCCGATTCTGCAGAGGTTTTCAGATCAGGCAATGAATTCTCGGGATCCTCAGGTTCAACATAGGGCTGTATATCTGTATCTTCCCGGTATTCCTGATCATCGCAAATGATAAGTCCTTCATCTTCTCTTATCTTGTCGACATCAACGGACAGAGGACCGTTCCCCGTATTGGCTGATGCCACTCCGTATCCTTTTTCATTAAGGAATGCCATATCGGAATATTCATTGTCATTGACACCATCATTAAGAACATATGCGGTATGTTCATGCGTGAAGCCTGTACCTTCCTGAGAGGGTTCCGTAACATAATACGAGCTTATCATAAGCGAGTACTCGTCATCTTCAGGATCGGTTGCAAAGAACCCGTCATCAATACCAGTGAAGTTCTCAAGCATCTTTTTGACAAGATGTCTGTCCTGATCTTCCTGATCATTGTGTATGTCTTCTCCGTCAGATTCATCCACAAGTATATAATGGTATACGGATACGCCGGTTGGGTTATCCACCATATGGTATTCATCATCGGTGTTTTCCACGGTGCCGATATATAAGAAATCAGAAACACTATCCTTTCTCATAAACACATGATATACGTTGTCGGTTGAAGCACCTGCGTTACTATTGCCGCTGTCTGCTTCAAAAGTTTTTACACCGCCAAATACCGTAAGGAACAGATCAATATTTTGGGTGTCGTTGGTGTTATAATCTATATTAAGTGCCTTTATAATAGATTGCTTCATCTGGACATTATCTTCTGCATTTGACTTAAGCACAAACTGGCAGTCGGTAATATATTTACCTGTCTCATCCGTTTTACCCCTGCCGGTGGTTTCGTCATAGAGACGTCCGCTCATCCCGTAAGCGCATATAAGACTTTTCTGAAGTTCCGATACATTGAAATAAATGGTGTTATTATTCAGTGAATATCCATATTTGCTGACATCGGCCTCGGCACAGATCATATCAACCACAAGCGTTTTATGCTCATCAGAGGTGGGATAATACTGCTTGTGGACTGCTGACAGCTGAATGGTGTTCTGTGTTTCGAGAATATCAAGCATCGGGATCCCTGTGGAATTAACGGGAGCTTCCATTCCTGCTTCTTCATAGCTGTCGGCGACTTTGAAACCTATATACTCCAGATTGGTTCCTCTTGCTTCATCCGGGATAAACTGCTCTGAAACGGGAGTTACCAGTTTGTTATATATATTGTAATCCGCAAGTTCCTGTGCAAGAGATGCCCGTTTGCCGGCATATCCTTCCGGATCGTTGTAATATGATACATAATCATGTACAAAGGTTGTATAGGGATTCAGTTCCGATCCATTATAATAATCATAGAATGTACTTTTTTCATATTCTTCCGTTGTCATTCCAAACGGTATGAACAGTGAACTTCCGTACAGATAATCTCCATCTCCTCTGGGCTTTGTCCATACCACGTCAGTTATGTCATTCAATTCATTTATGGTGATCACACCATCCTGTGCCTCTCTTGAATATGCACCGAAGCCTTTGTAATTATCCAGATTTAAATAGACCAGAAAACCGCTGTTAAGAGTATCTTCTATCCTGTTTACTATTTCCTGAAGACTTTCTGTTTCCCTTTCACTTAAATTATCGTTCTCAAGGATCGCCGATATATTCTTTTTAAGGAAGGACATGAACTCACCTATATCAACATATGTATTTTCTTTAATGATTTTTTTGATGTTATCGTCTGAAGTGGTATCACTTGACAGATAGCCGGAAAGTACTGATTTTCGTATCCCTGTGAACAATGCATCTTTAACTTCCGCCGAATATTCCCCGCCTGTCAGTATTGCGGACATTTCTTTGGAAAGTGAGTTTACCTGTGCATACATATCTTCGATCGCTTCTGATGAGAAGACAGCGAAGCTTCCTATCCTTCCTTGCGGGTTCCCTACATGCCATTCGGTATTTACAAAATCTTTTGACATATCAATTGCGATACTTCTGTCATCGGAATTTCCGGCAACACCATTATTAAGCCTGGTTACAAGAGTACTGTATCTTGTATATGACATGGTGACCTCCTGCGAAGCCATCATATATCTGTAATAGTTTCTCAGATTATTCGCTTCTTCCGTGGAACCCATAAGACAGGCATCAAAAAACAGAAACCCGAGCTTCCCGTCAGGTGAAACGTTCGTGTAACGATACAGATCGGTTGATGCCAGCGCAGATTCAAGCTCATGTGTTTCTATTCCGGTTCCTTTAATAATATAGGAATCATCATTGTCATAAAGTGAGTCGGAGAAGCATACTCCCGCATGCAGTCCACCACCGTGATCAGACAGTGACAGACCATAATTTTCAGCCGGAAAAAGATTGGTTGAAAAGTTAATAAATCCGGCAAGGAGGCCGGGATCGCCCATATCAACAGGGTCGGTTGATACCAGCTTTATAAATGTAGATGAATTGATAAGCGCGTTAATATTGTCGCTGTAATCGGGATCGCGCACATAATCATTGGATAATTCGAAATTAGCTAGAACATTTATGCCTGTTTCATCCAAGCCGTCCGGGTTTACATAATACAATCCGCATCCCAATTCCCCGATATCTTTCTCCATATAATCGTTGGAATATTCATATGTACCGCCCACGCATACAAGTATATTTACATCACTCATATCCGCCTTGAGCAGATCGGCAAGCTGCATGCTTAACCTGCGGTAGTTGGCTGTTCTCTCCTGATCAGTACCGCACATATATATCATAAAGGTATATTTCTTATTTGCGGAAAGTTCACGGGCATATGAGTAATTCTCGCCGAAAAAAGAAACGGTTATCTTCCTTCCGGGATTATCACCCGAAAAAGGGCTGTCTGCACTGATCGAAAAATCATAATTGCCGTCCAGGTTCTCTGTATACAGTTCATAAGGACTCATTTCTTTGGAATTATTGTTTATAAGATTTGCCTGCCGTGTATCCGGCGTCGGTTCCGGTTCCGGGTCATAATGAGGATCGTCATCCGGATCGTCATCTGAATCGGCGTCTTCATCATTTCCGTTATCTTTATCATTTTCATTATCATACGAAACGATTTCATTATATCCGTTGCCTGTATCATACAGAGATGAGGATGTGGATCCCAAATTTAAGGATCCATATGAATTCCATGAAATATACGTTATTCCGGTTACCGGATCGGTCACAATGACAATATCCTTATTCCCGTATATTCTCTTTAGAAACTCCGGGAGATTTATATTGACCGGGCTGCCATGAACAGTATTTCTGAAACTGTATCCTTCCGGAACAAATAACATGAATACCGGTTTATATGTTTTTCCCGCCTCGGCAACTACTGCCTTCTTTCCGTTACCGTCATACCAGATTACACGTACCGGTATCACAATTCCTTCAGAAGAAATGAACAATGCATCCGGATCAAGAGGCATACCTGCAACAGGTTCGTCCAAACCGGTGACAGTCAAACCGGTAAGCTCTTTTACAGGCGTTCCCTGACTTATTGTAATTTCTTCCTGCGCATAAACAGCGGTCTGTGATATGCTGCTTCCTGCAATAACAGATGCAAATAACAAACTGAATACGATCGATCTGATTTTCATCTTTTACTTGGTGAGCCGTATTCACAACCAAATACGACTCTGCTCCTTTAATTGTTTTTTGTAAGTAACTATTCAGAACAGCACATAAATTTTAAAATATGACTCTCATGCTTGCATGATAGAGGCATATTTTATAAATTTATGTATTGGATGAATCCAAAACAGCGAAAAATACGAAGTATTTTGAGCTTGTTCTGAATAGTTA
>JAEEHY010000098.1 GCA_016281085.1 Lachnospiraceae bacterium | reverse complement strand
GTAATCCCCTATACGAAGATTGGCGCTCTTGTTCATAAGTTCAAGATTCCCCGGATTAAGGGATTCAAAGCCTATAAGCACCATTATGCAGCCTGCTCTGTGCATAAGCTCGAGTAGTTCGCTGTTTGATGCTATTTCAAGACTTATCTGACAGGCCCATTTTTTCTTAAGCGGAATGATGGCATTGAAAAGCTCCCTTGCCGACTCTTCGTCAACAAAAAGATTGTCATCAATAAAGAAGAACAGTTTCTCCCTGCTGTTTTTTATCTCACTTACAACTTCATTTATATCCTTCTTCCTTACTCCCCTGGGGTAGAGACTCTTTATCGAACAGAAATCACAATTGAACTTACAGCCCCTGGATGCCTGGATCATCCCAAGCTTAAGATATTTCTTTCCGTCGTAGCACCTGGCATTGTTACTGACAAATGATATGGGGCAGGTATTTTTTGAAATATACTCTCTCTTCTCACATCCGTTTGAAGCATCCTTAAGATACTGAGGCCACGTATCCTCAGCATCACCAACAAGAACCGTATCGGCATGCTCCATCACCTCATCGGGTACTGCCGAGGCATGAAACCCTCCCATAACTATCCTGTTTTTATCCCTCTTATATCGTGCAGCCAGTTCGTAAGCATGTCTTGCCGCAAAGGTTTCTACCGAAAATGCTATGATATCAGCATCTATCACGTCAGGAAGTGCCTCTATCCTTTCGTCATAGAAAACTATATCATGTTCTTTTGGCGTAAGTGATTCAACTATGGGAAAGATAAGGGGTTTCAGGGCATCCCTGCCCTTGCTATACATCATATTTACCTTTATGAATGCTATTCTCATAATTTCAAACCGCCGGTATATCCGAATTATCCGTCATTACTCTTTCATCATATTTATTGAAGTTCTTTGCATATTTCCTGTATCCTATATTGCATATAAGATATATAAAGAACCATTTTTTTATTCTCTTATGATCAAATCGTTTAAATATTGCTCTCCATGAATAGCATGCCTGCCATGCGCTGTCGATGCCGTCTAGAAGCTCCTGTTTTGTCATATTTGCAGGCCTGTAAACCACATGCTCGACATCATAAAGAGACCAGTCGGTTTCGGTTATCCTGTCCTGTTCCTTAAGCTCTTTGTAGAACGGGGTTCCGGGAAAAGGAGTTATGATCGAAAACCTCGGGAGATCTATCTTCGCATCAATACACAGCTTCGCCGTTCTTTCAAAGACATCCTTTTCATCCTCGTCACTTCCAAAGGCAAAGCAGCCCATTATGAGTATCCCCTTATCATGCAGCTTCCGGATAAGGTCTTCATATTCATCAACCGAATTGATACGTTTGTTTATATCCTTCTGTGTTTCCTGATTTACGGATTCAAGTCCTAAAAGGATACCCTTGCAGCCGCTTTTTTTAAATATTTCAAGCAGCTCATCATTGTGTCCTATTGCTGTTGTTGTAAGCCCGAACCACCATTTTTTAAGAGGTATCATCGCAGTGAACAGCTCTTTTGCATACTTTATGTCTGCTATAAGATTTACATCCGGAAATATGACTACCTTACCCCTGAATGTCTTTATCTCATCTATGACATCCTTTACAGGTCTTGTAATAACATGATGTCCGAACGCGGACGGATATGCGCAGAATGAGCATGTATGATTACAGCCCCTGACACATTCAACAGTATTAAGTGTTATATATCTGCTTTTTTTAAGAAGATCCTTACGGGGAAGAGGTCGTCCCGAAATATCCGTGCATGAATGACCTTCATAGAACTCCTTTAGTTCTCCCCTTACAAAATCCCTTATTGCCTGAGGAAAAGTTTCATCACCGAGGCCGATCATTACACTGTCCGCATGCTGCTTAGCTTCCTTAGGCATTACAGTGGGATGCACACCCCCTATTATTACGGTCAGCCCTCTTGATCTGAAGTAATCTGCATATCTGTAGCATCTTGTCGCCGTACCCGTGATACAGGTTATACATACTATATCGGCAGACAGATCAAGAGGGATCGGCTCTGCCGTTTCATCGTAAATAACAGGCTCCGGATTAACCTCCCTGGGGATAAGGGCAGCCAGAAGGGCAAGGGTTATCGGTGCGTAATGCAGGTTCTTGCTGAACATTCCGTTATATCTGTGCATAGCTCCCGCAGGGGCCAAAAGAGCAACTTTCATGCAATATCTCCTTACACTGAGATCACAGATCCCAAAGCCATCGCAATATACATAAGGAAAACAAACACAGTGACAGGGATCTTAGATTCTTTATCCTTCATTATTTTTGAATTATCTGCATTCTTCATGCACTTAAGATACGAAGGTATCACCATAAATGAGAGGATCACGGCAACAGCTCCGCCGACTATCTTAAGGTAATCCATAAAACCGGAACCTGCGATAAAGGTTATGACCAGCGCGGGAAGTGTTGCCAGGGAAAAAGAAAGTCCCGTTCCTGCACCTGTCTGATTGGATATGATATCAGATGAGGCAAGACCTATGGACCAGTATGAGGTGAGCATTGCAAGTACAATTATCAGGGATCCCAGAATCTTTATAACTCCGCCTGCCGCCTCACTCCAGCCCACTATTGCGATCTTCGTGACCTCCTCCGATGTGATCAATGCACATACTGCCACTGTTACGGAAAGTACCAGATTGATGAGGATCCCCATAAAAACCGATCTTCTTATCTTTACGGTATCGCGGTCAAGATAGTCTATCACCTGTGGAACGGCAAAGATCGCGGAGAAAGAAAACATTATCATACTGAACAGGGCTGTAAATGCTCCTGGCGATCCTGTCATGGTAACAGCAAACCCCGGATTTATATGACTAAATGAGAATAAAAGCGCAAGTACCAAAAGCACACTCATTATACTTACAGCAGTCACTTCGCTCACACACATTGTCTTAAGACCGAGAATGACTACGAGTGAAGCAATGACATAGAACATAAGCCTTATCAGTACCGGACTGAGAGGAACAAGCTGTGTGATTATTTCAACAGCTCCTGAAATATAAGCCGCAAGATTGGCAATAAGCACCGTTACAAGTATCAAAAAAAACAGAAGCCTTAACACCTTACCTCCCTTCCCGGTAAAAAGGTATCTGTTAAACACTCCTGTTATATCCTTTGTATCATCGGTCTGTATTAACAGCTCGGCTATCATAAGGTGCATCAGAACACTTACGATATAGGCAAGAATAAAGGCCGCAATACCTCCGGCTATTCCCGCATGTGCCACAAAATAGGGAATTGCCATCATTCCGCTGCCCATGCCATTTCCGGCCACTACACAGGCTGCCGTAAATACTTCTTTTTTATTCATGCATATGTACCCGACCTATTAATTTAGTATTTAATAGTAACT
>JAEEHY010000097.1 GCA_016281085.1 Lachnospiraceae bacterium | reverse complement strand
TAACTATTCAGAACAGGCTCAAAATACTTCGTATTTTTCGCTGTTTTGGATTCATCCAATACAAATATTTATAAAACATGCCTCTTTCATGCAAGCATGAGAGTCATATTTTAAAATATTTGTGCTGTTCTGAATAGTTACTTTCAAAGTATGAATAAAAAATGCTTGAAATATACCTGATGATAGTATAAACTGTTTGAGGAATATTTAGGTGAAAATTGCAAGGAGGATACTTTTATGATATCAGCAGGCGATTTTAGAAATGGCTTAACTGTTGAGATGGACAACGGAATTTTTCAGATTATAGAATTCCAGCATGTTAAACCCGGTAAGGGAGCAGCATTTGTAAGAACTAAGTTAAAGAATATCATCAGTGGCGGTGTGGTTGAGAAATCCTTCCGTCCTACCGAGAAGTTCCCGCAGGCGCGTATCGACAGAAAGGATATGCAGTATCTTTATTCTGACGGGGATCTATATAATTTCATGGACGTTGAAACATACGAGCAGATAGCTCTTAACGGCGATACCATCGGCGATGCCCTTAAGTTCGTTAAGGAGAACGAGATGGTCAAGATATGTTCGCATAACGGCAATGTATTTGCTGTGGAGCCTCCTCTGTTTGTTGAACTTGAGATAACAGAGACTGAGCCCGGTTTCAAGGGCGATACCGCAACAGGTGCGACCAAACCCGCAGTGGTTGAGACGGGTGCAACGGTATATGTTCCTCTGTTTGTTGAACTCGGAGATAAGATAAAGATCGATACACGTTCAGGTGAATATCTTTCAAGGGTATAATATAACACTTAGTTTATCAGGAGCTTCTTCCTAACCGGAAGGAGCTCTTTTTGTCTTTCTCTGCCGGATAACCGCCTCTGATATATGTTCAGGAAAAGAGGAGAAAGAGAATGACAGAGATTATAGAATTTGAAAGCTTTACGGAAGAGGTCCGTAAAGCAATGGAACTTAAATACCCCGACAATAAGGTTGAGATCAAGAGGGTGACCAAGAATAACGGGGTGATATACACCGGTGTATGCATTAAGGATGAAAATGAACTGATATATCCGACCATGTATCTTGAACCGTTCTATGAGGAAATGGGCGGTGAGCTGACAGACGCGGCAGTGGAGAAGATGTGCAGGGTATACGAAAGCAGGCGGATAGGAGAACCTTTATCTCTCAATTATCTTAAGGATTACGAAGAGATAAGGAAAGGACTTAGATGCAAGCTCATCAATTACGATTCAAACAGGGAATTTCTTGAGAATGTCCCTCACCGGCTGTTTATGGATCTTGCAATAGTCCCTTATTATGCATTTAAAAAGGACGATATTACTGCCCTGATAAACGGAGAAGCGACCTTTGTTGTCAGGATTTCGCATCTGGAAATGTGGAACAGGGAAGCGGATACGGTTCTGGAGGATGCAATATCAAATACATTCAGGGAAGAGGAGGCCAGTATCGTGGGAATCTACGAGATGCTTAAGAAGCTTAATCCCGCCTTTTCCCTAACGCCTGACAAAGAGGCTGAGTGTCCCATGTATATAATGTCTACAAAAGGACCGAACGGGGCGGTGTCCATGATGTACAAGGATAAGATCAGTGAGTTTTGTGACAGCATGAACTGTGATGTATATATTATTCCAAGCAGTATAAACGAGGTGATCCTTGTCCCTGTCGACAACAATATGGAGCCTTCCATGATCAACGATATGATAAGGGAGATCAACCGCACGCAGCTTGATGCGGTTGAGGTGCTTTCCGATCATGTTTATTATTTTGAAAGAAGCACCGGTTATAAGGAGGCTGTGTGAACACCTTTTATCACTTTGACGCGCCCTCAGGGTAGTATTTAATATTGATATTTTCTATCCCCTGTGTTATTATTAGCTAGTATGGATTTTCATACACATGCACTCGTAGCTCAGGGGATAGAGCAACGGTTTCCGGTACCGTGTGTCGGGGGTTCGAATCCTCTCGAGTGCACTTTGCCATAAGGGGTACCGTTTACGGTGGATGCCTTATGACTACAGGACAGAGCTGAAAGGTTGGCCATGGTTGATGCCTTATGACCACAGCCGGAGCTTATAGGGGCGGTAAAAGGGAATAATAAGGAGTACATATATATGAACAGGATAAAGGAATTCGTTAGGGAATACTTGGTATATGTAATAATCGGCGGTGTATTTCTGGTACTGGTGATCGCACTGGTGATCTTTCTGGCAACGCACAAGGGCGGAGACAGTGAGGGAGTGGATACATCAGCATTTCCCACGAGCAGCGTGGAGGTTCCCAAGGATAAATATGAGGTAAATGCTTACCCCAATGTAAACAATCTTATGGAGAGCTATTATTCGGCAGTCATGAACGGAGATGCCGATACGGCTGCTTCGCTGTGTGATACCCTTCCCGATCAGGAGAGGTACAAGATAGAGGAGATGGCTCAGTATTATCAGTCTTTCTCGGATTTCAACGTATACACCAAGAAAGGGTATCAGCCTGACTCCTACGTTGTTATAGTTACATTCGACATTACGTTTACGGGAGTTTCAACGCCGGCTCCTTCCCTTGAGTCAAGCTATGTATGTACTAACGAATCCGGATCTCTTTATATAAATAAGTCAGAGCTTTCGAATGACGAGCAGGCTTACTTCCTTGAAATGTCTTCACAGTCAGACATAGAGGAGCTCACAACCAAGATAAGCGCCAAGTACAATGATGCGATAGAAGGTGATGAGCAGCTTGCGGCTCTTCTTAAGAAGATAGAGACAGAGGTTAATGCTGCGGTTAAGGCCAAGCTGACGGAACAGCAGCAGGCTCAGCAGCAGGAGGAGGCTGACAAGGAGGCACAGGCTCAGAAGGCTGAACAGGATGCAAATGCCGTTACGGTTAAGGCAACGGATGTCGTTAATATACGTGCTTCGGCAAGTACCGATTCCGAATCGCTGGGAAAGGCGCAGATAGGAGATACCTATAAGCGCTATGAGGAAATGGAGAATGGATGGAGCAAGATAGATTACAATGGTACGGAGGCATATATTAAGTCGGATTATCTTGAGGTTGTTGATGACGGTAGTTCATCATCGACCGAAGAGGGTGGCGATACGGCAGCAGGCGGAACGATAACAGTCAAAGAGAATGTTAACGTTCGTGAAGGAGCAAGTGAAACAGCCAATAAGCTGGGTGTTGCTTATCGTGGAGACAAGTTTGAACTTATCGAGAAATCGGGCGGATGGTGCAAGATCAAGTACAACGGCAAGGAAGCTTATGTGAAGGCTGACTTCGTTGAATAAGGCATCGCGGCATATGAGTTGATATCTTATAAATAAAGTACTTGCATTATTGTGCAAACGGTTATATAATCTTTTCGGACAAAGGCGTCAGAGGAGCGTGGAGTATATGCTTCTTTGACGTTTTATTATTTATTTCCATAACTGATATATTGGTTACGGGTGACTATATTTATTTAAGGAGGATTAGGAAATGTCTTACGTTGATGAAGTGCTTGAGAAGATCAAAAAAAGAGATGCAGATCAGCCGGAGTTCATTCAGGCAGTTACAGAGGTGCTTGATTCACTTCGCCCGGTAATTGAGAAAGATGAGCAGAAATATCGTGATCTTGCCATTCTTGAGAGGATCACGGAACCGGATCGTCAGATCATGTTCAGGGTTCCCTGGGTGGATGATAACGGAAAGGTTCAGGTTAACCGCGGTTTCCGTGTACAGTTTAATAATGCCATAGGACCTTACAAGGGTGGTCTCAGGCTTCATCCTTCAGTTAACCTTGGTATCATAAAGTTCCTCGGATTTGAGCAGATATTCAAGAACAGTCTTACAACACTTCCCATCGGTGGAGGTAAAGGTGGTTCGGATTTCGATCCCAAGGGCAAGTCTGACAACGAGATAATGAAGTTCTGCCAGAGCTTCATGACTGAGCTTTCAAAATATATAGGAGCCGACGAGGATGTTCCCGCAGGTGATATCGGAACAGGTGCTCGCGAGATCGGCTTCATGTTTGGTCAGTACAAGAGGATCAAGGGACTTTACGAAGGAGTTCTTACAGGTAAGGGTCTTACTTACGGCGGTTCACTTGCCCGTACCGAGGCTACAGGTTACGGTCTTCTTTATCTTACCGAGGAAATGGTTAAGTGCCATGGCGACAAGATGGAAGGTAAGACTGTTGCAATATCAGGGTCAGGTAATGTTGCGATCTATGCTACACAGAAGGCTCAGCAGCTTGGCGCAAAGGTAGTTACGGTTTCCGATTCAACAGGATGGATCTATGATCCCGAAGGAATAGATGTGGATCTCCTTAAGGAGGTTAAGGAAGTTAAACGTGCACGTCTTACTGAGTACGCAAGTGCCCGCAAGTCAGCCGAATATCATGAGAAGAAGAACGGTGAGCACGGAGTATGGCAGTATAAGGTAGACATTGCTCTTCCCTGCGCTACACAGAACGAGCTTGATCTTGAGGATGCGAAAATGCTTGTTGCCAACGGTGTTCAGTATGTTGCCGAGGGTGCTAACATGCCTACAACAATAGAGGCTACACAGTACTTCCAGAAGAACAACGTTCCTTTCGTTGGCGGTAAGGCTGCAAATGCAGGCGGTGTTGCCACATCAGCTCTTGAGATGAGCCAGAACAGCGAGAGACTGTCATGGAGCTTCGAAGAAGTAGACAGCAAGCTTAAGAACATCATGGTTGGTATCTATCACAATATTGATGATGCAGCCAAGGAGTACGGAATGGAAGGCAACTATGTTGCAGGTGCCAATATCGCCGGCTTCAAGAAGGTGGTTGAAGCAATGATCGCCCAGGGCGTTTGCTGATCGATCGACTTAAGATGATAACAATACAGAAGGGTACTTCCGGTATGGAGGTACCCTTTTTTCTGTTTGATCCAATTTAAAATAAAGAGAAAGTTTCTGTTGACAAAAAATATTGCGCGCAATATAATATAGAAAAAGGTAATGAAATGAGGTAAACAGATGGCACAGGAATATGAACAGTTATTATTGAAAAACCAGTTATGCTTTCCGCTGTATGCATGCGGGCGGAAGATAGTCGGAAGTTATACTCCGTATCTCAAGCCGCTTGGTCTTACCTATACGCAGTACATAGTTATGATGGTAATGTGGGAGAAGGAGAAGGTAAATGTCGGTCAGTTGGGTGATCTTCTTCATCTTGATGCAGGTACTCTTACACCTCTCTTAAAGAGGCTTGAAAAAGCTGGACTGGTTACAAGACAGCGCTCCAGGGATGATGAGAGGATAACGATAATTTCAATAACTCCCGAGGGAGAGCTGCTTAAGGAGAAATGCAAGGATATTCCGGCCAAACTGGCAACTGAAGGAATGGCGCTGAGCATGGAGGAGACAGAGGAGCTTTACAGGCTTCTGTACAAGATGCTTGACAGCTGATCGAATAAATGCAAGTCATTCCTTGTGGCGTAAAAATAACATCAAAGTAACTATTCAGAACAGGCTCAAAATACTTCGTATTTTTCGCTGTTTTGGATTCATCCAATACAAATATTTATAAAACATGCCTCTTTCATGCAAGCATGAGAGTCATATTTTAAAATATTTGTGCTGTTCTGAATAGTTA
>JAEEHY010000096.1 GCA_016281085.1 Lachnospiraceae bacterium | reverse complement strand
GATAATTAAGATACATGAGCGACCTTGCATTCTGCTCACCTATCGTATCAAAGATAGAGTCAATAACCGACTCTGCCTGGGAGAGGGCTCCGGTCTTAAGGAAGCTCTCCAGCTCTTTTCCGGATATATCACCGGCAGTATTGACATCTACACTTGATTCATGAACAATACTGTCCTTAATTTCACTGTCCCGATCGGATCTGTCTTCAGGTTTATCAAGAATCTGCTTCGCCAGCTCAGAAAACAGCTTAAGAGCTTCCATCTCCTTCTGATCGCTCCCCTCGGAACTCCCGGCTGCAGCACGCAGCTTCTCTTCACGTTCCTTTTCTATCCGTCCCATAACCGCTCTTACGGATTCAAGAAGTGCCACGGGAGCGATGGGCTTAAGCAGGTATTCGGTCACGCCGAGCTTGATCGCCTCCTGTGCGTAACTGAACTCATCATATCCCGACAGTATGATTATCCTTGTGTCGGGAAGCTCCCTGCGGATGTGCTCTGACAGCTTAAGGCCGTCCATAAACGGCATCTTGATATCCGTAATAACAATATCCGGTTTAAGCTCCAGTATCTTCGGAAGAGCAAGCTCCCCGTCCGATGCTTCACCGACAAAATCAATATTCTCCGAAGCCCAGTCAATGCGTTTCTTGATACCCTCCCGCATGACCACTTCATCTTCAACCAAAAACAGCTTAATCACTTCAGTACTCTCTTTCCTCTATTAATTTATCAGTTACTTCTCTTACATCATAGCTCTCGCCGCCCACTCTGACTTTATCTACTCCGGTATACGCCGAAAACTGCCCTTCTTCAATATAAGTCTTGAACGGAACTTCCCTTCCTGCAGCAAGTTCATCTATCATGGCCCTGAGCTTCGGTCCGTATATGGGTGAGCACTCGGTATTCACAACAATAGTCCCGTCCTTCGTAAGCCTGAGTCCCTCACTCGTTGCATCAAAGGACATGACCAGCATCTCACGTTCCCTGAACTTATTACCTATACCGTACCCGGCATTTCTTATGGCTTCAATGGCCCCGTAAGCCTCATTGTCATTCTCACAGTAGACTATATCGATATTTCCTCCATGCTTTATCAGCATGGATTCCATAACTTCCTTTCCCTTTGCGGTTGTAAAATCACCTGTTTCCTGACCGATCAGATTCCATTTCGGATTGGCTTTGACCGCCTCCATAAGCGCCTGCGTCCTTCCTACCTGGGCGCTGGAGCCGAGAGTTCCCTGAATATCAACGATATTGACCTCCCCATAGTAGCCTATCGAAAGAAGATATCTCCTGAGCCACTCGCACGCTCTCTGACCTTCAAGATAGAAATCGGAACCGATCCACGCCGTGTAGAGACTCTCATCCGCAACCTTTACTCCCCTGTCGTAAACGATCACCGGAATACCCGCCTCCTTTGCTTCACTCAGGGCCGAATCCCATCCCGTTTCCACGCAGGGATCAAGAAGTATATAATCCACATCCTGATCTATGAACTCCCTTATCGCCTTGATCTGGTTCTCCTGCTTCTGCTGTCCGTCATTATAAATAAGAGTATATCCTTCCTTTGTCACAAAGGCATCCTGAACCGATTGTGTATTGGCCATCCTCCAGTCCGACTCGGAACCAACCTGTGAAAAGCCTATCGTCAGCGGTTGTTTCTCCTGTCCGTCATCACCCGCCGTATCATCTCCAGCCATATCAGAACATCCGGCAAGCAGTGCAAGACATGTGACAAATGAGAGGATCCACCATCTGTATTTCCTTTTTCCTGTATTCATATTAAGCCTTCTTATCATTTGATCATAAATAAATGCCGGATCCGGACCTGACATTCCTTAACGCATCCGGCTTTGACATTTCTGTTTTACTAACGATTTCCGAATGTCTTTACATAGAATAACAGATTAAGACGAAATCTTCTACTGAATATGTAAAATATTTATTCTCTTGACTAACCACTGTTCTTATGATATATTATTTTGCGGTGTCGGTACAGTTAATATCCGGTTTTTATGAATTATCGATATTAGCTATAGTGAACTGAATTATTTATTTCGTTTACTTTAAGATACGGTATCAGACATGAATATGTGCGCGTAGCTCAGCTGGATAGAGCGTCTGGCTACGGACCAGAAGGTCGGGGGTTCGAATCCTCTCGCGCACGTGTGTTTTTTGCGCCCCAAAACTCAGCAAATATGCGAGTTCTGGGGCGTGTTGGTTTACATAAAAAATAAAAATTCTTGTTCATTTTTGTACATTTTTTGTTCATTTATTTTGTCTGATTTTTATAGATTTTTAGGCTTCTTTTCTGAAAGCAACTACATTGCCTTCATCAATGTCAGACAAATGGTCAAGGTACTGGGACATATCAAGATAGTCATCGGTGACACGTATATAATCCATCGTCTGCGTCAGAGAGGAATGTCCTGCATACTCCTAAATCTTCTTAAGCGGCATCCCCGCCATATAAAGATTTGTAAGAACCGTCCTTCTGATATCATGTGGTGATTTTATAACAGTCATCCCGGCTTTCCTGCAATACTTCCTTAGTCTCGGATCAAAACTCCTTGGAGTACACATAACATACTCTCCTTTATATTTTCTCATGAAAATAAAGTCATCCAATCCAACAGGAATGCCATTGAGCTGATTAAACTCTTTAATTTTCTCAAACACTTCCTTGACCTTCTTATTAAGCTGCAGCCTTCTGTCACCTGCAGGAGTCTTGCAGTGGGACAAGACTTTGAAACCATGAACCGCACCGTTTTCATTAACATCCGGGACCGCTTCGCGCTGTATATGGATATATTCGCCCCTGATACCGGTCTCTATGTCACCCCATTTGAGCGGACACAGCTCTCCGTTTCTCAATCCCAGATTAAACAGGATCAATATTCCGTATGGTTCCGACTTCTGTGTCGCTTCAGCATCCTCCTCCGCAAGCCGGCATACACTTATACGCTCCCGGTCCGAAAACACGGTGTCTCCATCACGTGTCAACTTTTTCTCAGCAAACAGATCCTTCTTTGGTCTTAAATGTTCAAACGGGTCACGTATGATTATTCCCCTGTCAAGCGAATATCTTATCATCTGCTCCAGACTTCCCTTGACATTATTCCAATACCTCTTCTTCATGTCCTTTTTTACATTAAGGCAATGATCCAGGAACTTATATCCGTCGTCTATGGTCAGATTAACTATCGGAATGTCCGCTATCGGGGAATCCTTGATAAACTTTTCAAAGTAACTGACATCTTTGATCCATGTTGTATCTGCCACATCCCGTTTCCTGCGTTCCAGGAAAGCAGGATAAATATTCCGCAACGTTTCTACTTCGCCCTTGGTGACCTTTATCACCTCATTTTCCACGTCACGTTTGTTTTTCCTTTCAATCTTTTTGCCGTTAATACGTGTATACCATTTTCCGTTAGGAAGCTGTTTAATAGGCGGCTTGTGTTCTGATAATATCTCCTTTCTTTCCATCTCCTCTTTAACCCTTTCTACAAGGGTTTCAAAGCACTTTACATCAAGCATACCATAATCAAAATCCTTAGGCAAATATGAACAGATGTCATCCATACTAACACTGCCCTTATTTAATTCAGCCATCATTTATTCCACCACGCTTTCGTAAGCGGACATGAAATCATTTCTTTTCAATTCAAGAAACGACTTTCTGACAGTGAGCTTTATCTTCCTGACCTTCTTAATGGCCGAATGATATACTATATTGTATTTTTCTGTGATATCATTGTAATCAAGTTCCTGCAAAAGATATGATCTGAACAGTTCCGCATCCCTGCGTCCCAGCTGTTTAAGCATTGAATTAAACAGTTCAAAATCGATCCTCATCATATAAAGTACATACGATTTTCTTGCATATTCATATGCATTATCAAGTCCATCGAGTTCGCCATCGGAAAAATCATTCTTCACTATGGCTTTTCTTATCATAGTCCTTGAAATGGCTGTTTGAGATGTGATATCGCTTATTGAAGATGTCTGGACCCGTACACCCAGTTCACCTTTAGACTTGCTTCTTATATATTCATGCTCTGCATTGATCTGATAAGTAAGACCATCCGTACAGCATTCTATTATACCCATGAAATTACAGTAATTCTTACAGATGATCTCAACCCGGCCTTTATCATCAGCCCTTTCATATTTTCTTACTAACTCTGCTCCAGTAGTCATCATACACCTCCGTAAATGTCTGATAATTACCGAAGCGAAACCGGTTTGCGCTTCGAATGTTGTTATGATTACATTTTAAAAGCCCGTTCCCGGTATGTCGTTCCCGAAACTCAGAACTTTGGTTCTGTATTCCGGAACTTTTATTTATCCGATTGTATTGATCTTGCTGCCTTAACTACTGCTTCTATCTGGGCAAGCATCATATCCTGCATCACCTCATCTTTTATTTCTTTTAACAATACTGCTGCGTTCTCGGCAAAAGAATCAGTCCCTTTAAAACCCAGCAATTGGTTTGGCGTTGTCATAAGTGCTTTTGCAAGCTGTAAAAGCCTGTCATCATATATATGCTGACCGTGTTCATATCCGCATATTGCAGACTTCTGTATATACAGCATAGACGCAAGCTCTTCCTGAGTCATACCTATTTC
>JAEEHY010000095.1 GCA_016281085.1 Lachnospiraceae bacterium | reverse complement strand
TCCTTTACATTGGAATTGCTGTGGACCATTACAGATGAACCAAGACCGGCTTCATTGGAGAACACACCTCTCTTACATCCGCTCTTGATCGTGTTCATGGCTGCCTGTATCGCCGTTCCCGTAACGCCGCCGGCAAGCGCTCTTGGTCCGAACGCAAACCTGAATATTGCTGCCAGCATGGCGAACAGATTTTCAATATTCATTGAAACGATAGCAATCGCACCGACTATGTATGCAATTGCCATAAACGGAACTATCTTCTCGGCAAAGGAAGCTATCCTCTCAAGACCCCCGAGGATAATAACTGCACCTAACAGCATGAGTGAAATACCGATTATCCAGTTGACAATGGATGCTCCGGCTATGACTATCGGATCGACATGCGAAAAGAAAGCTGATTCAATGTTAAGCGTGATCTTATTGATCTGTGCCATATTTCCTATACCGAAAGAAGCCAGTATCGTAAAGCACGCAAAGATCACTGCGAGCGCCTTACCTATGTGCTTACATCCCTTGTACGAACCAAGACCGTCACTCAGATAATACATGGCTCCGCCTGACCATTCACCTACGCTGTTCCTTCTTCTGTAGTAGATACCGAGGATATTCTCCGAATAATTGGTCATCATACCCAGTATTGCAGCGATCCACATCCAGAACACGGCGCCCGGGCCACCCACACAGATAGCAGCCGCAACACCTGCAATATTACCGGTTCCCACTGTAGCCGCAAGAGCCGTACACAATGCCTGAAACTGGGATACTGACCCTTCCTCATCCTTAACATGCGAATCCTCATTGAGCAGCATACCGATGGTTCTGCCAATCCAGTGCCTTATGCGAGTTATCTGAAATGCCTTGGTTATTATAGTACATATAAGTCCTGTACCTAAAAGCAGTATAAGACCAAACCACCCCCATGCAAACCCGTTTACAGCATCATTGATCCTTACTATAGTATCCATTATTTTTCCTCATCCTGATCTATCAAATCAGTTCACGACAACATCCTCAAAACAGTTCCTGTTTCTGTAGTTTTTGAATTTATGATTCATTCTGGCTCTCAACCAGCCTGTTTCCGCCGTAACGTTCACGAAGCTTGGGCTTCTCGATCTTTCCGGTAGGATTCCTCGGTATATCCGCGAAGATGATCTTCCTCGGCCTCTTATACCTTGGAAGCTTGAGGCAGAACTCATCCATCTCTTCCTCTGTCATGCTTACACCTTCCTTAAGCTCTATGATGGCACAGCTTACCTCTCCGAGACGCTTGTCGGGAATACCTATAACCGCAACGTCATGCACATTCCTGTTGGTACGGATGAAATCCTCGATCTGTACGGGATACAGGTTCTCACCACCGCTTATGATGACATCCTTCTTACGGTCTACAAGCAGTATGAAGCCGTCCTCATCCTCCATGGCCATATCTCCCGTATACAGCCAGCCGTCCTTCAATACCTCGGCCGTTGCCTTGGGATCGTTGTAGTATTCCTCCATCACACCCGGACCCTTGACTATAAGCTCACCTACATCTCCCTGCTTAACCGGCTCACCGTTCTCATCCACTATTTTGGCTTCCCAGCCAAAACCTGCCTTTCCAATGCAGCCTACCTTATGTATGTTCTCAACGCCGAGATGTACGCAGCCCGGCCCTATCGATTCGGACAGACCGTAATTGGTATCGTACTGATGATTCGGAAATACTTCCTTCCATTTCTTAATAAGTGACTTCGGAACCGGCTGGGCTCCTATATGCATGAGCCTCCACTGGCTCAGTTCATAATCACTTAATTTGACCCTTCCGCTGTCTATGGCCTCCAATATATCCTGCGCCCACGGAACCAGCAGCCACACTATCGTGCACTTTTCCTTGGATACCGCTTCCAATATGGCTTCTGGCTTGGTACCCTTAAGAAGTACTGCCTTGCTTCCCGAAATAAGCGAACCGAACCAGTGCATCTTGGCACCTGTATGATACAAAGGCGGAATACAAAGGAATACATCATCCCTTGTCTGTCCGTGATGGTTCTGCTCAACCCTGCAGGAATGCATAAGCGATCTGTGCTTATGAAGTATCGCCTTCGGAAATCCGGTTGTTCCTGACGAGAAATAAATCGCCGCATAATCATCATCCGTTATTTCGACCTTAGGCTTCCTGGAGCTGCAGTTGTTTGCCAGTGTCTGATAGTCATCGGCAAAATCGGGACAGTTATCACCCACATATATGAGCAGCCTCTTTACCATTAGCTCGTCCGCTATATCCTCTATACGTCCGACAAACTCCGGACCGAACACAAGCACATCAATCTCGGCAAGCTTGGCACAATAGAGTATTTCATCGGATGCATATCTGAAGTTAAAAGGAACAGCGATCGCTCCCGTCTTAAGTACTCCGAAATATATAGGCAGCCATTCAAGACAGTTCATCAAAAGGATTCCTACCTTATCACCCTTCTTGATTCCCCTTCTTATCAGCATATTTGCAAAGCGGTTGGCTTTCTCGTCAAATACGCTCCATGTAATGTTACGTTTGAACGGTTCCTTGGGATTTGATTCAATAAGCTCGAAATCCTTCCATGTCTTACGTCTGTCCTCCTTTATCTCGGGATTCAGCTCCACAAGACACGTATCATCTCCATAGAATTCCGCATTTCTTTCCAACAATTCAGTGATCGGCATTTTCCCTCTCCTTAATACTTACTTCTTTTCTATGATTTGTGAATAAAATCATACTAAAATAGCTTATCACGTTCTTTTTTTTATATCAAGTTATTAGGCATGATTTGTAGTTTTATATTCCTGTGAAACACAGAAGGCCGACCACCTCTTCGGCAGTCGGTCTTCTATACTTATTACTTATTATAGCTGTTAATCCTGAACATAAGGCATTATAGCTACGTGGCGGGCTCTCTTTACAGCAACTGTAAGTGCCCTCTGATGCTTGGCGCAGGTTCCTGTGATCCTGCGGGGAAGTATCTTGCCTCTCTCGGAAACAAACTTCCTGAGTGTAGCTGCATCCTTGTAATCAATGTTCGTATCCTTACCGCAGAAAGCACAAACCTTCTTTCTTCTGCGGATACCGCCTCTTCTCCTCATAGGAGAATCAGCTCTGTCATTATCACCCTGTGGTCTATTGTAAGCCATTTTGGTTACCTCCTGGTATCACTGTCTTATGTGAACGGTAACTCCTCGTCTATTCCGTCGGGAATATTCATGAAGCCGTCCCCCGGATCTGCTGCCTGAGCATTGTCTATCGGAGTAAAGCCTGTATTTGTACCCTCTCCGGCCGCATTCTTGCTCTCAGCAAACTCCTGTTCATCAATAACTACATCGGTGGTATATACCTTCTGACCGTCCTTGTTCGTGTAGCTGCCGGTCTGTATCCTTCCGGTAACGGCAATCTTCACGCCCTTCCTTAAATACTTCTCAGCGAACTCACCCTGCCTGCCAAATGCTACGCAGTTGATGAAATCAGCCGTCTGGTCATCACCGTTTCTCTTAAATCTTCTGTCAACCGCAAGTGTATATCTTGCAACTGCGGTCGAGCTGTCTCCCGAAGAATATCTCACATCGGGATCACGCGTTAATCTACCCATCAGAATAACTTTGTTCATAATATACTCTCTTTCTATTATGCCTCTGCCTTAACGCATAAGTATCTGATAACGTTTTCCATAATGCGCACACGATTCTCGATTTCGATGGGAGCTGTTGTATCAGCTTCGAAATGGATGAAGTAGTAGTAAGCTTCTTTCATCTTCTGGATCTCATAAGCTAACTTCTTCTTACCCCATTCGTCGATGTCTGTTACAGTGCCACCGAACCGGGTAATGTACTTCTGTACCTTCTCGAGTGCGGCCGCTCTCTCGTCATCTTCGATCTTAGCACTAAGAACAACGCATAATTCATACTTGTTCATGCTAGTACCTCCTTTCGGTCTCTGGCCTCATCCCCGGGATGAAGCAAGGAAAAATGGGTGATGGATATTAAAAACCATCAACATTCGTATCACGGTTCAAAATCATAACACATAATCATACAGATTTCAAGCATTTATTACTTTATCTGATCGAGTACTTCCCCTATACTTCCGTTTATCACAAGATCTGCCTTCTTGTCCATCGGAGTTGAGGATTTGTTTATAAGCACGAGCTTATTTCCACGATAGTAATTGATCAGGCCTGCTGCCGGATACACTGCCAGAGATGTTCCGCCGATAATGAGCATATCCGCCTTACTTATATGATCTATGGATCTGCTCATGATACTGTTGTCAAGACCCTCCTCATACAGTACAACATCAGGTTTTACCGGGCCGCCGCATTCGTCACATTTGGGTACGCCCTCTGTTTCGATTATGTAGTTGATATCAAAGAACTTGTGGCAGTGCTCACAGTAATTCCTAAGTGTACTTCCGTGAAGCTCAAGAACTTCCTTTGAACCGGCTGCCTGATGAAGTCCGTCTATATTCTGTGTTACCACAGCCTTGAGCTTGCCCTTCTCTTCAAGCTCGGCCAGCTTAAGATGAGCCTTGTTCGGCTTAGCCGTAGTGCATATCAGCTTATCCCTGTAGAATCTGTAGAATTCAGCCGTCTTGGCTCTGTAAAACGTATGGGAGAGCATTGTTTCCGGCGGATAGTCATACTTCTGGTTGTACAGTCCGTCCACACTCCTGAAATCGGGAATCCCGCTCTCGGTAGACACTCCGGCTCCTCCGAAGAACACAATGTAATTACTCTCGTTGATCCATTCCTGCAGCTTTTCAATTTCGTTCATGGTAACCCTCCTTTATTATTTTAATATGCCCATACACCCTATACACCAATATCAGGATCCCTTCTCATCAGCATCCCGCTCAATTCCTACCTGCATCTCCGCCTTGCATACCTTCTCACCATTTTGATTGCGTATCACGACCTTTATTATAATAAGATTAAATGTATCATTCTTTTCGGCAACTGTTCCTTCTACTGTCAGTTCATCCCCGACATAAACGGCTCCCGAGAACTTGGTCTTAACACTGTGGATCAGTGAATGCTCTCCCGGAAGATATACTCCGGCAAGCGTTGACAGATATGATGCCGTCAGCATTCCGAATACCACACAGCGTTCATGTCCGCGAGCCCTTGCATACTCCTCATCCTTATGAAGAGGATTGATATCTCCGGTAATATCACGGAACTTATCCATCTCAGACTCCGTTATCCTTACCTTAAATGATTCCTTATGCCCGACCTCAAGCTGTTCATACGTATATGTGTTCATTAAATAACTCCTAACGTCCCTGCTGTTTGTCGTATATCATATCCACCATCTGTCCGACATTCTCAAGCTTGTTGACCTCCTTGATGTCGAACTTCATGTCAAATTCCTTCTCCATTGATATAATGAGAGAAATATGTTCCAGGGAATCCCAGTCCTCAATATCATCCGAATTGGTGGAATCCGTGATCACGAGCGTATCGTCATCAAAAACATCCCTGAATATCTCATTAACTTTTTCCATTATTTCCTGACGTGTCATATTTCTTCCAACTTTCTGTATATTCACTGAATCTGATCAGGACTGCAATACTGTTATACCATTATCATCTGCTGATCTCATCCAACAGCCCCGCCCCGGTAAGCTGCCCCACAACCTTACGGACCACTTCGACCGGCTGTTCTATAACTTTGGCAAGTTCTTCCACATCATGGGTTCCGTCTGCATAGGCGAGAACATCCTTCATTGCCAGTGTCTCCTGGTAGGTCTCCTTGGAACTCATTGTCGGAACAAGACCCCTTTTGCCAAGCTGCGGCTCACAGAGGCAGGTAACCTTATATACCTTACCGTCATCCCCCGGGATCCTGTCATTTGATACCCTGGTTTTCCCTGTACTTTCCTTCTTCACACCCACCTGTTCAAGTGCAGAAGAGAGCTGCCTGTCGGAACCGATAATACCGCGTATCCTCTCATCCTCTTCCTCACCGAATGCAGATGAACCCTCAAGCACATCTATACATTTCCGGATTACCGAATACGCACCGTAGAAGCCTTCAGGGGATACTATGGACATATTGTCCCCGGAGGTATGATACTCGGGATAGACATGATACTTGGACCTGCAGAAGCATACAAGCGGAAGGTCCACTCCCGGAGCCTGATACTGCCTCTCATCGGAGCCTCTCTTAAGATAGGAGTAATCAGAATATCCCGGTTCGTCAGCGTCTGCCCTGTCCTTACAGTGTTCTTTGAGGACTGCTGTAAGTACCCTGTCCGCAAGTGTATCACCATATCTTGAATGAACTATCGAATAATCCCTGTCATCACCTACGCAGGTAAGATTAAATCCTGCTATAACTTTCTCCTTAAGCTCATCTATATTTCCC
Organism: Lachnospiraceae bacterium; assembly: GCA_016281085.1. Lineage (GTDB taxonomy): Bacteria > Bacillota > Clostridia > Lachnospirales > Lachnospiraceae > UBA2868. The sequence continues at coordinate 12,717 of JAEEHY010000095.1, read as the reverse complement.
GACAGATAGGTTATTGCTCCTATGGTCTCGGGAACGAATACTATACGATAGCTGTATTTCCTGTTCCTTATTCCCTTAATATATGCACACAGATGAGCCATTAACGAGGGACCGGAGCATTCGTTGTTCGCCATGGACGGGTGACATATATAGGTAGAGAGGAATACTTCCTTCTCAGACTTCCCTTCACCGGCTGTTGCCGGGATAACAAGCTCTCCGTAAGTAAGATTTCCCTCAAACAATGAGGACTTAATGACCGCATGATATCTTGAAGCCCTGTCCAGACTGTCCTTCTGCACCTGTGACATCGCAAAGCCCCAGCGCTCCTTGTAATATGAAGTAACATAGGGAATGAGCTCAGGCTGATCCTTAAGAGTATAAATGTGCGGCTCAAGCTCATCAAAGCTCATCCAATCGTCTACGGGAACGGAATACCCGAGTACATGCAGGTTATTGTCCCTGAAATCAACTATGCGGTTACCCTGATCATCCTCTATATAAGCCTCATCTATCCGCCATTCCTTCGGCACTGTCCAGTCCATGACCTTCGTACCCGTCGGTACCTCATACAGCTTAAGGTCGGGAATATATTCCTTAAGTATTTCAAAGGTCTCCCTGACACCTGCACCGGTAATGCTGCGGCATATGGGAAACAGCCTCTCAGCCAGTCCGTACATGCTCTCACCCAGTACCTTAGGAGCATCATCCTGGCCGATATATGAACAGATCCGGCGGCTCCTGTTTGTTAAAACATCCTTTACCATGATCGGATGGGCGTCCTTTAACTCTATGATCTTATATTCGATACCGTTAATATAAAACCGGTCCTCGATACCTTTTTCAATGAATTCGTCCTCAAACGGAAGAATGGTATTTTCAACATCAAGTCCGAGATTCCTGACATTCATTGAATATGTCGCTTCATGCGTATTACCCGAAGCATCGGTATAGTCAGCGGTAAAATCCTTAAGATACCTGTACGGAACCTGTCCGCTCGACTGTTCAGCATAATGGACAAATACAAATGAATGCTGCGTATCCTTATCTATAAAAAGATTCCTGTATCCTTGTTCCACCATGAAATTAAACGGTGAATCGTCACCGAAAGAACTGCTGTTTGTAAGTGCGCACAGCTCTTCCTTATCCTTCCCCCATACGGCAAATGAATAAATGGGATGCTGTGTTCTTGCAAAATCCCCTCTTTTCAATGCTGTCTTTCCGATCGACCCCGTCTTACACGGGGTCTTATTGCCATCATACGGCTCACCCTTGCAGAAGGACCAGTTAAAGGTCGGAAATACCAGCGTCGCATCCTCTCCTATAATATCAATGATCCCGTCGATGAGGATATTAAGATCCGTATCATCATTATTCTGCATACAATCATACAGCAGCTGCTTGACGTCGGAGGTCACATACACATTATCTCCCTTTTTAAGATGAAGATGTCCCGCAATATCCTTTAATCTTATATAAGTACCCATAATTTACCCTATACTGCTCTGATAAATAAAAAGATCCTTCACTTCGTTCAGGATGACGTTGATATTCCGACATCATTGCCTTCTGATATCCACGACATTCCGAGCGAAGCGAAGGATCTGATATTAATCTGTATAAACCGCGTTATCCTTGATTATCTTATAAGCCCTGGACTTGTATACCGACTGAATAAGGTAAGGATCACCGAAGGTCTCCTTCTGCTGTTCGTATGACTCATCACTGCCCTCTGTCTCCACAAGGTAAGCCTTGTAGTCATCCGCCGTGCATCTTATACCTTCCTTTTCCATGATAGCCTGGTATGTAAGCATCTTCTTGGCTGAATCCTGACAGATATTTATAAGCTCCTTGTCATATTCCTCCTCGGTCGTTCCGTTGTACTCATAGAAATCACTGTAGCCGCTGCCGTACATCTGCTCATAAATCTGGTTCATATACTGGAATGACTCAAGCGATGTATATTTCTGAAGAGCCTTGAGCTGCTTAAGGTATCTGTAAGGATATTTGCTGACCGTGGTATTCTCATCCAGGTAGTTGTCAATCCAGTTGTCCAGATTCTTATCATATTCCTGTTTCCTGTAGAATTCCTTATATTCCTCAACCGTACTTGCATTATCCGACAGATACTCGGCAACAAACTCATCCGTAAACTCAGGGTAAATACCGTTTATGGTACATTCAAACACCGCATCCTTGCCCTGAAGGTCTTCTTTATTGTAATCATCCGGGAAAGTCACATTAACCGTAACGTTGTCGCCGACACCCGCTCCGATGAGCTGCTCTTCAAAATCATCGATAAAGGTTCCCGATCCGATCGTAAGATCCGAACCGCTTCCGTTTGTATTACCGCCTTCAAACTCAACGCCGTCTATTGTTCCGACATAATCGAAATTTATGATATCGCCGTTTTCGATCTTCTTGTCGGTTTCGGTATCAAGATGCTGCTTACGCTGTCTCTCGATCTCATTTGCTATATCGGTATCGGTCGGTTCTATATCACTTTTGGAGATCGATACCCCTTTGTATTCGGGCATTGTAATGATCGACGATGCCGTAACTCCCTTGATATATCCGTTCTCATCAAGACCTTCGCTGTAATTATTATTTGGTGTAACTTTATTTGAAGCCTTGACAACAGCTGCCGCAATAAGCGCGATCACTCCCGCTGCTATTAACGCCAATATAAGTATGCTGATTATCCTTCCCGTGATCTCCGTACGTTTAGCCTTCTTCTGCTGATTGGCACGGTCGATACGTTTCTTCATGCTGTTACTCAGATTGTCAGCACTGTTGTCATCCTTATTCTTTCCCATTGGTACTAATCCTCCCGGTTAATATGTATTATCATCCTTTGCAGATCATGATCTGTTGCGGTGATATTTCACATCATAATATTCTACCCTATATTTACAAGATTTTAAATAGTAAATCTGTGAAAGTTTTGTATTCAAACCTCAGATTACTTTTCTGAATGCATTTACTTGTCTCCATTCAGAAAGTCATACAATGCCATCACACAGAAGATCATGGGTGTACAAAGTATCTGCTGGTAACAGAACATATTGTGGAAAAAATATCCCGCGATCGCCGATGCACATGCCAGCGATACCGGATTATCATATTTCCTTGCGCAGGATACAAATGCACTGCCAAATATCCCAAGGTAGGTGACAAAACCCAGGATCCCTTCATTAAACAGCATATTCAGCCATTCATTGTGCGCACAGATAACAATTTCTCCATTCCAGAACTCATGCATCATGGAAGCACGGATATCATCGGCATACATTACCATGGGATAGCAGTCGGGACCGGGACCCGTAAAGATCATGCTTCTCCACAGAGGCTCCCTCATAACCTCCACCGTATTTCTCCACGTGTATCCTCTGTTGTTACCCCAGCTGTCATTAAAGGTAAGATATTCAACTCCCGCAAGAGCATCCGTAGGCAGCATTCCCTTTGTATTTAAATATGCGATGATAATAACAAGCGGCACACAGGCAGCCATACATATTACAACAGCTGTACGTAATCTTTTGTACCGGATTATGTCAAACCTGCCCGAATCCGTCTTTTTCAGGATCACGATATACAGCCCGGTCAGAGCGATCAGCAGTACGAGCGTAACAGGTGACTGTGATACAAACAGGGACATCCGGTCAAGTTCTGTCAGCCTCTGCGGGAACAGTATCTGAAACAGACCCACCACCTTCATCGCCCCGAGCATGAGGATCATCATTTCGAGAAATCTCAGAAACCTCTCATTATTCATAAAGGAAATCGCAAACATCATCACGATGATCGCCGCAAAGGCAGGATATGCACTGTCGCTGTTCTGGGTTACAAACGTGGCTCCTCCTATGCTCACATATAACGCAAGCAGGCATTTATCCAATGTCCACTTCCGGTCGCAGAACATATACAGGGCCATACCGACGGGCAGCATGACCACCATGAAGCTTGAATACCATGTCGCCTGTCCGAGAGTGGACAGGAATTTGTTTATATACCCCTCGACAAGTCCGTCGTACATCCCGAGCGGATCGATATGAAAGCGGTTAAGCACTCCCAGAAGAAAGACAGCAAATGCCGAAGACAGGGAGATACAGATCAGATCCTTTTTCCAGGACTTCATAAAAAGACGTGATATAAGAAAATACATCGCCACAAACATCAGCTGGGACCTGAGTCCCATGTTCCATCCCCTGTATCCTTCCCACGGAAGGTTTACAACCCTTGCGTCCTTATCCGTATTGAACAGAAAAAAAACCGGATATTCATCGGTTCTGATCGGCGACAGCAGGAATGATATCACAGATGCCATTCCAAAAGCGATCACAAAAAGATCTGTCATAGACATTTCCATAAATCTCTCTTTTAAATATGAGAGCCTTATCCTGCCGCTCACGCCAAGTACAATAATATGGATCACCAGCATTATTGCGGATAATGACAAAAAGGTGACTGTTAAATACATGAACATCGTGTATTTAAAATCACCTATATCAAAATACTTATTGTGATAAAACAGGGGCATCGCCACAAAAAACATACAACAGTATACCGATACGATCACCCGGAGAATAAAAAGGGTTACCTCGTAAGCCTCAAGCGTCACTCCCGTTTTTTTCTTTTTCCCGTTTCTACCTTTACTGCTCATCTCAAACCGGCATCCTCAGACCTCTTTGTGCCTTATTACACCGTCATCCTCCATCTCAAACGGATAGGTGGTTCCGTCATCATTCTCAATTCCGAATCTGTCCGCCTCAGCCTTACGGTTCCACAGGAATGAGAACTTAAGCTCGTTTCCTTCCCTGATACGCCTGAAATTCTCCATGTGCCTGTAGATGATCGCGACTGTTGCGATAAACAGGATAAACATCGCATGTACCCCGCCGCTCCCACGGTAGGCATAACCGTATACCAGCGGAAATATGGCAGAAACACTGGTCGGACCAAAGCATACGTAATTGGTAATGAATACCACAAATATCGTCATTATAAGAAGAACAAAGAATATCCTGTAATCCAATGCCAGTATCGAACCTCCGAGCGAAGCAAAGCCCTTGCCGCCCTTGAAGCCCATATAAAACGGAAATATATGTCCCAGGATGACCGCAACGGCGGTTACCGCTCCGACAATGAACACTGAAGGAAAAAATGCATGCATGATCTTGATCGCGAAGAAAGCCTTAAAAATATCAAACAGCGCAACAAAAGCTCCCGCCTTCTTACCGACCGTGATAATCACATTGGATGCACCTGCATTCCCCGAACCGTGCTCCCTTATATCAAAGCCCTTAAGCCTCGCTATCATATAGGACAGATTGATGCATCCTATAAGATAACCTGTCAGTGAAGACACGATAACGGCAAAAACTATATTATTCGAATAACCCGATGCCGATGAGATCAAAACACTTCCCATAATATCTACCTATCCTGTAATCTATTTCCTCGTCAGCCACATATACTTGATATTGGTGACAAAATACCTCTTAAACAGTCTCTTTGGATCCTGAAACATCCGGTACAGCCACTCAAGCTTCATATTCTGCATCCACCCCGGTGCTCTCTTTATGTTCCCGCTCTCAAAGTCAAACGCTGCACCGACGCCTATCATTATGGAATTTATCCTGCCCTTATGTGCTGCCATCCATATTTCCTGCTTGGGTGCACCGAGTCCTACCCATACAAAATCAGGATCAGCTTCATTTATCTGCCTGACATATGCCTCGTCCTCCTCGGGCGTAAGCTCACGGAACGGAGGCGATATCATTCCGGCTATCACAGCGCCGGGATAATTCTCTTCTATTCTGGCTCTTAACTTATTTAATGTATCCTCGGTCGAACCGTAGAAGAAATGGGAGAAACCGGCATCCTTACTTCTTATAAGGAGCTCCTTCATAAGGTCCGGTCCGGTAACACGCTTGGCATTTCTCTTGCCGTTCTCCCTGCTGTACGAGGACAGGGGACTGCCGTCCGGAAGCGCCATCACTGCCTCGTTCTGTACCTTCATGTATTCCGGGTTCTCATAAGCCATAACCGTCGTATGCACGTTGGATACACAGATATACTGTCCCTTCCACGCTTTAAGATTGTCGGTTATCTTCTGTATCGTGCCCTCCATGCTGGTCACTGCAATGTTTACGCCCAGTATGTTGTCCACCCTGAGTGCGGAAACCTCAACCATGTTAAGATCACCGTATGTACCCAGTATCCTTCCGCCGCTCAGATAATCATTGTATGATGGAACTATATATACCATAACACTCTTGATAGCGCAAGTGATCAGCATCCTGTTCAGTACTTCCTCTTCTATTTCGGAACATATTACCACCTCATCTGCGCCTGTCCTGTCAATGATCTCGCCTATCATATCATAGGTACCCAGATATGACGGTATCTGACTGTCCGCTTCGGGTGCTATATGACCCGAATACTCACACTCCCTGTGAAGAGCCTTCTCCATACCACGGTAATAGCGTCTTGCGTTGTTGCCGGCACCCACAATGAGCACATGAGTAAGGCCCTGGTTCTTCCTGCAGTAATACAGGCTGAAAGCCGAAAAAGAGACCCTCTTTATAATGAGCAGAAGGATCGAAACCATGATAAACAGGATCAGCCATGCACGCGAAAACTGACTGCCCTGTGACAGGAAGAGGATACCTGCAGTCGCTATACCCGAAATGATCTGTATCAGTACTACCCTGACGAGCTCCCTGTATACACTCTTGATCCGGATCGTTGAGTAATCACCCAGAATGGTATACATGATAATGCTCATCAGTCCGCAGACGAGCGCAAACGGCATGAATACAAGCACATCCTGAGGATGAAACATCTGTATCACACCGTCTCCGAGATAGTATCTTATCAGTGCAGCTATCAGATACGAAATAAATATCAGAACAAATTCCGACAAAGCGTTTACAATTTTGAGAGAAACATAATCCCTGTAGTGCTTCAAGGTACTCCTCCGGACATAAATTCATCTATATGTGGTGTATTTTATCATATCCGGCCACTAAATACCACCCTTCTTTCACTGTATAACCGCCTTAAATATCCTGTTCCCAACCTGTTTTAAGCCTTAGCCGCTCCGTCTCTTAACATACGCATGGAATTAAGTATCGCCAGAACACAGACACCTACATCCGCGAAAACGGCCGCCCACATATTCGCAATACCTACGGCACTCAGCAGCAGAACCAGCACCTTTACGCCGATGGCAAAAACTATGTTCTGTTTAACTATACTCATAGTCCTGCCCGCTATACGGATAAGAGTGCCTATTTTCCCCACATCATCATCCATCAGGACTATATCGGCCGCTTCAATAGCGGCATCCGATCCTATGGCACCCATTGCTATTCCGATATCGGCCCTTGCAAGTACAGGAGCGTCGTTTATTCCGTCACCCGTAAAAGCAAGATATTTCCCGTCTTTTTTATTTGAAAGCAGTTCTTCGACCCTGGCTACTTTATCGGCCGGAAGGAGCTGCGCATAGTATTCATCAACCTCAAGCTCCGATGCGATGTGAGCTGCCGCCTCCTCACGGTCTCCCGTAAGCATTATGCTTCTGCCGCCCGCTTCCCTGATATGCTTAACGGCTTCCGGCGCACCATCCTTTACGGTATCGGATATGACTATCGCGCCTGCATATACATTATCGACGGCCAGATATACCACTGTTCCGTATTCACCGCATTCCTTAAATGAAACTCCGTGGGCCTTAAGAAGCCTGCTGTTTCCTGCAAGTACCGGCTTCCCGTCAACTACAGCACTTATTCCGTGCCCCGCTTCCTCGGTTACCCCGTCTACCCTTGACAGATCCAAAATGCCTTCTTCTGTATTGCCGGATATTCCGGTTTCCTGCGGATTTCCTGCCACAGCCGCTGAGTGTTCCTTATTTCTTTCCTGTTCACTGTACGCTTTGCGTATTGATGCAGCGATCGGATGTGTCGAATATCCCTCCGCATGTGCCGCGTAATACAATATCTCTTCTTTTGAAAAAGTCTCTGCTGTATCCGCTGTTTCACCGGTATTATCCTCTCCCGCGCCGATGACTTTGCTTACCCTGAATTCTCCTTTTGTAAGTGTTCCCGTCTTATCAAACACAAAGGTATCAACCCTTGATATCAGTTCAAGATAATTGGAACCCTTTACCAGTATTCCCTGCCTTGATGCGGCGCCGATACCTCCAAAGAAGCCAAGCGGTACCGATATCACAAGAGCACAAGGGCATGAAACAACCAGGAAAGTGCAGGCCCTCAGCAGCCAGGCAGATACAGACGCCATGCCGCCGCCCGAAACAACCGGGCCAAGCAGAACCAGGGCAATTGCGGCGAAAGTCACGACAGGGGTATAGTATCTGGCAAATCTTGTTATGAAGTTCTCAACCCTGGCCTTCTTCTCACCGGCATTCTCAACCAGCTCAAGGATCCTCGCAACAGTACTGTCATCATATTCCTTCGTTGTTACAACCTTAAGCGTACCTTCACCGTTTATGCATCCGCTGTATATGGGTTCGCCCACACTTATCCTTCTCGGAACCGATTCCCCGGTAAGGGCTGAGGTATCAAGCATGGAGATGCCCTCGATCACTTCACCGTCAAGCGGTACACGTTCACCGGGCTTGATCACTATCGTGCTGCCGACCTCTACATCATCCGGTTCCACCTCATGTATGCCGTCTTCATCTTCGAGATTGGCATATTCCGGCGCCATATCCATGAGCTCGGATATGGACTGTCTGCTCTTCCCGACGGCATAGCTCTGAAACAGCTCACCGATCTGATAGAACAGCATGACCGCAACGGCTTCCTCATATTCCTTAACTCCGAAGGCCCCAAAGGTTGCGATCATCATAAGAAAGCTCTCGTCAAATACCTGACCGTGTGAGATATTGACCACTGCCTTATGAAGTACATCGAAACCGACTATAAGATAAGGAACAAGAAATATCGCAAACCTTATGATAACAGGCAGTTCGTCAAGCCTGCCCATATGCTCCGCTACAAGTAACGGAAAGAAGATCACTGCCGCTATTATTATTCTGTAAAGTGATTTTTTCTGCTTTGATGTCATTTTCTTTTCCTTATGACGGTTCCCGGATCCGGGGGTTACCAAACAACCTTACAGTCAGGCTCAACCTTGGAAATGCACTCTGCCGCTTTCTTAACGATGTCATCAAACATCTCATCGGGTGCCTCGATCGTCATCTTCTGGGCAAGGAAATTAACCGAAGCACTCACAACCCCCGGAATCTCCTTAATGGCCGCCTCCATTTTGGCAGCACAGTTGGCACAATCCAGATCCTCTAATTTAAATTTCTTTTTCATTTCATCTTCTCCTTTATTTTAATATATGTACGGAAATATCTTCCGTCTTTATATGAACACTTGAATGATTGTTCATATATAATATACATCACAAATTTCATTTATGCAACTACTTTTCTTAGATTTTTATGACTTTCTTGAAAGATACGGGGACGGTTCTTCCGTCTTATGCCGGTTCTTATATTTTATGCCGGTTCTTACAAAAAGTGGGCAGCCACTCTGATGTCCGTATCTCTACGGATATCTGAACAGCTACCCACTGCTTCTCTTATTCTAACCTTTTTATTTCTGACCTTAATGCTTACATTTCTTAATCCTGGTACTTACTTATTCGAAATGAACCCATAACTCCGTCCCCAGGGTCATTGGTGTATTACGGCAGCCTGCTCAGTGCTTCCTCAAGCTCCGCATCTGTAGGGATGTAATCATCCATCTCACCGTTATTGAACTTCTCATACGCAACAAGGTCAAAATAACCGGTTCCGGTAAGACCAAAGAGGATCGTCTTCTCCTCACCGGTTTCCTTACACTTCTTTGCTTCATCTATGGCAACCTTGATAGCATGTGAGCTCTCGGGTGCAGGGAGGATGCCTTCTACCCTTGCGAAATACTCAGCAGCCTCGAATACATCCGTCTGCTTCGCTGTTACGGCTTCCATATATCCGTCATGGTAAAGCTGTGAAAGTGTGGTACTCATACCATGGAAACGAAGACCTCCCGCATGATTGGGTGCGGGAATAAAGCCGCTTCCGAGTGTATACATCTTGGCAAGCGGACAGATCATACCCGTATCGCAGAAATCGTAAGCATATTTTCCTCTTGTGAAGCTGGGACATGATGCGGGTTCGACTGCTATTATCCTGTAGTCTGCCTCACCTCTTAATTTCTCACCCATAAACGGCGCAATAAGACCGCCGAGGTTTGATCCGCCACCGGCGCAACCGATTATCATATCCGGCCTGATCCCGTATTTATCAAACGCAGCCTTGGCCTCAAGACCTATGACAGACTGATGGAGCAGTACCTGATTAAGCACACTTCCCAGCACATATCTGTATCCCTCGTTGTGCGTAGCCACTTCCACTGCTTCTGAAATAGCACAGCCAAGGCTTCCTGTGGTTCCGGGATGCTCTGCAAGTATCTTACGTCCCACCTCGGTCGTTTCTGACGGAGAAGGTGTTACCGAAGCTCCGTATGTTCTCATGACCTCACGTCTGAAGGGCTTCTGCTCATAGGACACCTTAACCATAAATACTTTGCAGTCAAGTTCAAAATAAGCACATGCCATGGACAATGCCGTTCCCCACTGTCCTGCACCCGTCTCTGTTGTCACGCCCTTAAGCCCCTGTTTTTTAGCATAATATGCCTGTGCTATGGCTGAGTTAAGCTTATGGCTTCCCGAGGTATTGTTACCCTCGAACTTGTAATAGATCTTAGCAGGTGTCCCAAGCTTCTTTTCAAGGCAGTAAGCCCTTACAAGCGGCGCCGGTCTGTACATTTTATAGAAATCACGTATTTCCTGAGGTATTTCAATATACGGCGTTGTTTCATCCAGTTCCTGCTTAACCAGCTCCTCGCAGAATACTCCCGACAATTCCTGTGCCGTCATAGGCTGACGGGTTCCGGGATTAAGCAGCGGTGCGGGCTTATTCTTCATATCCGCCCTCATATTGTACCAGGATGAAGGGATATCCTTCTCATCAAGATAGATTTTGTAAGGTATTTCTTTTGACATAGTAATCTCCTCCTAATTTTTCTCTAATCATACCAGGCTCTGGGCGGATCCAGCTCGAACTGATCGGCATCCTCAAAGAGATATCTGAATATCTTTTCGGGCTCCTCATATTCGAACTCCTCATCTCTTCCTATACCCTGGATAACAATTTCTCCTCCGCGATCCCTGGCATATGCAAAGCCGTGAAGATACAGCTTATCATCATCATCGAATTTCTCCATAAACCACCAGTATTCGCAATACTTGATCTGAAGATACGGGTTAAACATTCCCGCTCTCATCAGCTCCCTGAATTTATCACACCTGAGGTTATCAAAATATCTTACACCTCCGTCATACTCTTCCTCAAGATAAGGTGAGTCAAATATTATCCGGTCTCTCTTTTCAAAGTCCATCTTGCATCTTCCTTCCTGTATATTATATAGCAACGGGGGCAGTCAGTACTGTCACCTGTTTCCGTCATCCCCTGAGTGAATCAGTTACTTCAAATATGGATAAACCGGCATCGTCTGCTGCCTTCGCAAGGTCATCATATTCCCATTTCCTTCTTGTAACACCATACCCTTCCGAGATTTTACGCCTCATTATACCATAAGATGTTTCAACATTCTCGATATATCTGTCAAGTGTATGACGTCTGCATACATTTTCCCGTATCCCGATGGTTGTTGTATATTTGAAGATCGCCCTGATCACCTTATCCTTTGACTCTTCCTTACAGAGTACCCTGAATTCGATACCGGCTCTTGATTTCTTCATGTATATGGGCACCGTATAAGCCTCCAGGGCTCCTGCCGCAAAAAGCTGTTCAACGGCATATCCTGTCTGCTCACCGGTCATATCATCCACATTAAATACAAGCTCTGACACGGAATTGACTTCCCTGCCCGTCTCGCCGGCAAATACCCTTACGCAATTGGCCTGCTCAAAGTCTTTCCTGCCCATTCCGTACCCTGTACCGCTTACCTTCATAACCGGCATATCGGTAAAGTCACTCACAAAATACTTAAGCAGGGCCGCACCCGTCGGAGTACACAGCTCGCTGCGGATATGCCCCTGATAGATGGGAACATCCCGAAGTATAAATGCGGTAGCAGGTGCCGGAACGGGTAATATCCCGTGTGCGCAGTGTACATGACCGCTTCCGACATTAACATTCGATGCCAGTATCCTGTCCGCGCCTGTCATATCAATAAGGAGACATACAGCAACAACATCGGCAACCGCATCCTTTGTTCCAACCTCATGGAAATGTATATCCGTAACCGGTACGGAGTGTGCATGACTCTCTGCTTCTGCGATGAGCCTGTATACTTCAACCGCATCCCGCTTTACCCTGTCCGGAACCGACAGCTTACTGATCATCTGCTCTATATCGTGCAGACTGCTGTGCTCATGGTGATGCTGCTCATGATCATGGCCTTCATGGTGGTGATCATGGTCCCCGTGGTGGTGATCGTGACCTTCTTCTCTGCCCCCGATGCCCGCATCGGGGGAGCCCGTCGGCTTTGAGACATCAGAGGAATCCGACAGGATTCCTTCCTCTTCTCTGCCCCCGACCAATACCTTCATATGTGTTCCGGTTATCCCGCATTTAACGGATCTGACGGGAATAACCTCAACATCGGGAATACCTGC
>JAEEHY010000094.1 GCA_016281085.1 Lachnospiraceae bacterium | reverse complement strand
TTGCAGCCGGTAAGCGGTATCCTTATGTCAAAGCATGGAGCAAATTGGACAGGAACTGATATCTCTCCTGAACAGATAGAACAAGCTAAACGCCTGTCGGAAGACGCCGATATGAAGATTGATTTTCAAACGGTACCTACAGAAGAAATTGATTTTCCAAAAGAAAACTATGATGTAATTACGGCTTTAGTAAGTTAAGGACAGAGCCCGGCAATATGAAAACGGCAAGCCAATCAGTGGGGGTAATTAAACATATGGAGGATATTTTTGCGCCGAGATAGGCGAGACATATGAACAACTGGTTGAGCGGACAACGGAAAAGCTAAAAAATGCCGTAAGCCGCTTGTGTACTGGCCTTAACGGTATTTAGGGGTGTGGAACATGATGGAACATTTCTCTCCCGATCATTAATGCTAAACCTGGATAATACTTGATTTAGTATCATTTCCCCGCCTTGATTTTTGGGAATAATGGTACTAAACCAAAGGATAACAGGATTTAGTACCATTTTTCTGCCTTTATTTTCGGGAATAATGGTACTAAACCAAAGGTTTGCAGGATTTAGTATCATTTCCCCACCTTGATTTTTGGGAATAATGGTACTAAACCAAGGAATTGCAGAATTTAGTATCTGTTTCCTGCCTTGATCGTTGGAAATAAAGACAGAATAATAGTCATGAAAGAAAGGAAGAAAGAAAGGCAGAAAACAAAAAACCCGGAAGGCCGCATAAATGGACTTTCCGGGATAATAAAAGAAAGTTCTGTTTTTAGCACTCAATGACCAAAATAAATGTAGCCGGGATTGAACTCCAATCCCGGCTACTGTTTATTGTTTTACGTTAGACCAGAAACAGTCAAGCGTAAGCGCTTAATAATACCGCGTATTTACTGAACCTTGACAATTGAATATCATATGGACAACTGGTTACATTTTGGTGCCAGATTCTTACACACGGGGGTATGATCAGTGTCCAAATACAGAAGCCAGCAGCATTGGCTTAAGCTTATAACCGAGTGCCGTCAAAGTGGCATGACAGATATGGACTGGTGCCGTGCAAATGGTATCTCGAGATCCACTTTCTATAAAGCTGTTAAGAGGTTGAGAGATTCTGCATGTGAGTTACCTGAGCCAAAGATTGTATCTGATAACTGTCTGGATCTGACTGCTACTTGCAATCAGGATATAGTTCCGATCCGTATCCTACAGGATGATCAGCCACAGATCCCTGATGTGCCGTTACCATCTCAAATATCCCATGCAATGGAAATCAGTGTAGGCAGTATGACCATCAAGATAAGCAATGATATAAGCCCTGGTATGTTGTCACAGACACTGCGTATTCTTGGAGGTCTTCTATGATAGGTGATATCTCTGTCGCTGATAAGATCTATATAGTCTGTGGTTATACCGACATGCGCAAATCCATTGACGGTTTGTGTGCTATAGTCCAGAATGAGCTGAAACTGGATCCATGGTCAAGAAGTCTGTTCCTTTTCTGCGGAAGAAGGTGCGACCGGATAAAGCTCCTCATCTGGGAACCGGACGGATTCTGTTTACTCTATAAAAGACTTTCTGTAGCAGGCCGTTATCGCTGGCCCCGTAATAAAAAAGAGGTAAGGAGCCTTACTTGGCGCGAGTTTGACTGGCTTATGTCAGGCCTCGATATAGAGCAGCCAAGGGCCATCAGAGCCTCCTAAAAATACAGGTTGTTAGCTTGTGCACTATTTTCCAGAGACCGTCACAGAGCTTTACAAAGCCTTGTTTTTCCTGCGTTTTGGCGTTATGCCGATAGGATTATCCCTCAAAATTTGGTATAATAAATATATACCAAACTGGAGGATGATCAATTGGCAGCAAATCCACGCGAGATACAGATCCGCGAGCTTAAGGATACGATATCCCAACTGAACACAACGATCAAAGTGCTTACCGAGACCATAGAACAGGGGCAGAAACGGGAAGCTGTCATGCAGGAGCAGATAGATTATCTTACCAAGAAACTATTTGGTCGTTCCAGCGAAAAACATATCACACAAGTCGAAGGTCAGATGTCTATATATGACCTGTTTGATGAAGCTGAAAAAGAAGCTGATCCATCAGCACCCGAACCAACACCGGCTGAGGATGATGAGATCGAAGTCAAGGCTCATACCCGCAAGAAGAAACCAACCAACGATGACAAGTTTGCTGATCTTCCGGTAAAGGAAATCCCGATAGAACTTCCGGAATCCAAACTCATATGCCCTCAGTGCGGTTCAAAGCTTGAAGCTTTCGGTAAAGAGTATGTACGTGAGGAGATAGTATTCATCCCCGCCAGGATGGAGCGTATTAAGTATTATACCGTCAGCTATAGATGCAAGGCATGCTGTGAAGGGCTTTCAGGTTTTGATAAGGGAATCATAATGAAGAGTGTGGCACCCGATACACTCATACCGAAATCACCGGCTTCTCCATCGTCAGTTGCATGGACTATATATCAAAAGTATGCAAATGCCATGCCGCTATACCGTCAGGAAAAAGACTGGCTCACACAGTATGGCGTCATACTGACAAGAGCAACACTTGCCAAATGGATAATCTACTGTGCGGGCCATTACCTTAAGCCTTTGTATGAATACTTCCATCGGGAAATGTTGAAACGGAAGTTCCTGATGGCAGATGAGACCCGGATACAGGTACTTAAAGAACCGGGACGGGATCCACAGACCGATTCATTCATGTGGCTTTTCAGGACCGGTGAAGACGGAGAACCACCGATCGTAATGTATGGGTACACACAGACCCGTGCCAAATATAATGCTGAAGAATTCCTAAAAGGCTTTGAAGGATACCTTGAGACAGACGGTTATCAGGGTTATAATAACCTGCCCGGAATCAAGCGCTGCTGTTGTTGGTCGCATGTACGCCGTGGTTTTTTTGATGCAATACCCAAAGGTCAGAAAAAAGATCTGAGCAATCCTGCCGTTCAGGGTGTCGCTTACTGTGATAAACTCTTTTACTACGAACGGAAGTCAGCCGAAAAAGAGCACACCTATGAACAGCGCCATGAATACAGGCTAGCAAAAGAAAAACCAGTCATAGATGCATTTATCCAGTGGCTTGATAAACAGGAACCATTAAAAGGATCCCGTATGGAAAAAGCCATTAACTATGCTAAGAACCGCAAGGAATATCTTACAACATACCTCGAAGATGGAAGGTGTAGCCTTTCGAACAATCTTAGCGAAAATGCGATCCGCCCATTCACTGTCGGTAGAAAGAACTGGCTTTTTGCTGATACACCTAATGGTGCTGAAGCCAGTGCTATATGCTATACCATGATCGAGATGGCCAAGGCTCATGATCTCAATCCATTCTTATATCTCAATTATGTCCTTACAAACCGCTTTGGCAAATGTCCGACAGATGTCCAGCTCTCTATGGTGGCACCCTGGAGCGATAATGTCCAGGCTGCATGTAAGGAACTGCCTTCTGATCAGAATTTATCCGATATGAACTGATCATCCATATGATATTCAATTTTCAATGTACAATCTACACGCGGTATTATTAAGCGCTTACCATAAACATTGTCAAAGCCTTTAATTATTGAACCTTTAAGCCACTGCTTACTATTTTGGGCTTTGTTGTAGTCATTAAATATTCCAAACCCAAATTTTGAACATAAACCGTAAAACATAATTATAATTCCTTTCATTTATA
>JAEEHY010000093.1 GCA_016281085.1 Lachnospiraceae bacterium | reverse complement strand
TCGATATGACATGCTGTGCCACATCGAACACCGCCATCGTTATGGTAAAGCAGTTCGTTATAAGATATACCGCCACTGCTGTCTTGAATACCCATTTGAAGAATATCCAGGTCTCGAAGTTTGCCAGGTTGTTATGGGCGATTATGAGCTGTATGAGTTCATAACAGGCTATAAAGGTAAGTATAAGGCCTGCTATCGGCATGATCACCGTCTCTGATACATTCCTGATCATGTTGAACACTCCCGGCTCAAATCCTGCCGGCGATGTGCCTACCTGTGCTGCCACTTCCGCCACCCTGTCATTTACTGTTCCAAACATCCCGGATAGGAGATCCATAGTTCCGTCCACAAGGAAGCCCTTGAGCCAGTCTGTCATCTGTTCGAGTATCCTATCCAATTAACTCTCACCTCCCTTGTATTATAGTGTTATACCCTGTTTTTACCCGTTCCGGGTTATAAGGTCGTACCCATTCTCTAACCATTCCAGGTTATTGGATATGCTTTTGAAGATACTGTGGATTGGTTCCACATCCCTCATTACGGGTTAAAATATGTTACTAAGGCTTATAGGGCGGCGCATTTGCACCGCCCCAAACCTTAACCCTTTAGTACCCTGTGGTCTGCCTCCACCAAGGTAATGCACTTTCACACCCATACACTGCCCTGGTAGTAACAAGCCCCTGTACTGCCCGTAGGAAGCTGCTCCTAGAACAGGCCCGAAAGCAGGGGAATGAGCGTTGTACCGATGAGCGCTACACCGCCGCCTGCCATGAGCTGCTTCATACCCTGCGACTTTGCACCGGGGTTGTCGTTACCATATCCCTCCATGAGGTTGATAACGCCCCATACTCCAAGGCCTGCGCCAAGTGCGATAACGAGTGTCTGTAATACTGTGACTGCTGAATTGAAAAATGCCATAATGACCTCCGAATCCCAAAACTGACGTTCCTGAAATATGGCTTTTCGTACATCAATTTCCCTTATGATGTTTTCGTGCCAATTTCAGGCACAAAAATAGGCCGGATTTCTCCGACCTTGGGTTGACAGTAACATATTCGATTGTTTCCTTATACCGATGCGGTTCTGTTCTTTCGGGTCCTTTACACTGTTTGTTCTGCCATAACCGGCTATAGTCCCGATCTACAGTCCCACATCCGGGCTGTGCACCGCCCTCAGGGCATAAAGAAACCCTTATACCTCGCGAATGTATAAGAGTTATATTATGTAACAGGGCGGTTTCCCGCCCATCATTCTATTTGTTTTTTTTCCCCTCTTCGGCTTTTGCCTGCGCCTCATATTTTCTCTTTGCAGCTTCTACCAGTTCAGATATCTGAAACATGGACAACCCTGCTCCAAATGCATACCATACTCGATTAAACGCTCTATTTTCCCGCTCATAGAACTCTGATAAGAGCATTTCGGAATTCAGTTCACTTTCTTGCCCTTTATTATTGGCCTCTGCTACTGAGTCCATTAACATAAATGCTACCGTCAGCATACTGTACATGTTCCTTATTGTAGGATCCTTAAATTCATATTCCATTATTTCTTTTAGCATTTTGCGTCTCCTCTCTATCCCATATCAATAACTTCATATTCATCATCTGCCCGCAGTTTCATACTCCTGTTAATGTACTTCTCAACATCGAACAGGTTCTTCCTGTCATAATCAGCTGTCTCCTTATAATTCGGATGCTGTGTCAGATCATACTTATCGGAGAAAAACGGTCTGACACCTCGCAGCTGGAGTATACATTTATTACCGTCCATCACCGCCAGCTCGTCTACGCTCATAAGATCATGGCCGCTCTTCTGGTAATTCATCGAGTACGACGGATTGTTTCCGCGGCTTTCACCTGTATTGTACATATCTATCGTTTCCTTACCGAGCATCTGGTTAAGATCCTTAAGTGTTGTCGGCTCTGTACCTCCGAGGAACAATTGCGAATCCATGTTTCCGACTATAGTATCCGCATTATCCTTATATAATGCCTTAAGCTGTGATTTTGCCTGTAATATAAGACATGCTGATATCTCCCTGCTTCGTATGGTAGCCACAAGCTTCTCAAGGTTTGGTATCTGTCCGATATTGGCACACTCATCAATAAGACAGCGGACGTGTACCGGCAGCCGCCCGCCGTATACGTCGTCCGCTTTTTCGCACAACAGATTGAACAGCTGAGTATATACAAGCGATATCAGAAAGTTAAATGTCGGATCCGTATCACTCATTATCAGAAACAGCGCTGTCTTCTTATCACCCAGTGTATCGAGCGCAAGCTCATCATACTCGGTAATGTCCCTAAGCTCCTTTATATCGAAGGGAGCCAGCCTGGCACCACAGCTCACAAGTATGGATTTAGCGGTCTTGCCGGCCGCAAGGAGATATTTTTTATACTGCCTTACGGCAAAATGTTCAGGATCCTTCTCTGCCAGCTCATCAAACATAAGATCCACCGGATTTTTGAACTCTTCATCATCTTCCCTCACCTCCATCGCGTTGATGAATTCAAGCAGAGTCGAAAAGTTCTGTTCCTGCGGCGGAGCCTCGTAATGTATATATCCGATGAGCGCCGTATACAGAAGCGTCTCCGCTTTCTCCCAGAACGGATCGTTTGACTTGCCATCACCCTTTGTATTGGCTATCAGTGCGTTCACAAGCTTCAGGATATCTTTCTCTGTGTGGATATATGCAAACGGATTATAATGCTGGCTCTTCTTAAAATTGATCGTATTAAGCACCCTTACATCATATCCGTGGTTCAGCAGCATTTTTCCTGTGATATTTATGATATCTCCTTTCGGATCCGTTATCACATATGAAGAATGCATCTGCATTAAGTTCGGAAGCAGGAAAAAACGGGTCTTACCGGATCCGGAACCTCCGACTACCAGAACATTCTTATTCCTTGCGTATTTGGGCTCTTTGGGTCTTCCGTCCATCATAAGGCGCTCTGTCCTTGTCAGGATAACGTTATTCTTAAAATCATCGCTCATGAAGGGCTCTATATCCTGAGAATTCCCCCACCTTGCAGAGCCATACTCCATCCCACTTCTGAACTTCTTTGCATTCTTACCCTTAAGATAAACAGCCAGCCTTAAAAGAAGAGCCCCTGTGACACCAACACAGATATCAAAGATATGAAGGCTCGGGAGCGGATCGGACAAAGCCTGTGGTATTGCCCCCACAAGCCCCTGTATCCTCTCTGTAGCGTTTCCGCTCCTGTCAGCCATCCTCCATGCTTCTCCAATGTTTGTTGCAAAGAGCCCGATAAGTGCATAAGGCATGTTCATCATTATTTTTCTCTTAAGCTTCTTATCCATCGCATCTGCTCCTTTATCTTCCAAATGTGTATCACCGCACCTGCTCCTTTGTCTTCTGCTTATCCGGTCTGCAGTGCGTCGCAACATA
>JAEEHY010000092.1 GCA_016281085.1 Lachnospiraceae bacterium | reverse complement strand
ATTTCTCCGATTTGTTTAAACACGTTTAAATCATGATACTCTCTGATTACCGTTGTTCTGAACTCATATGGCACCTGATTCTGGCTGATCAGCATATGAATCGTGTCAGAAACGCTGTTTATTATGTCATCAATATATTTTTGGGAAAGTTCATCTTTTTCTGAAAAACAGATGTTCGAATACTTAGTAAATGATGATTTAATGTCAATCGCGATATAATCTAAGAGATTTTTCGACAGTAGATCATCTAAAACCGACGAACGTGTACCATTGGAATCAAGTTTCACCAAAAGTCCAAGATCCTTGATTGACCGAATTAGTCGAATAAGATCGGGTTCCAGAGTCGGTTCTCCTCCAGTGATACAGACGCCATCTATAACGCCCGCTCTTGATTGTAAATGATGCATTACTTCTTCATAAGGTATTGGATCAATATTGTTAATTCCGGTCACAAGATTCATGTTATGACAAAAAGGACATCTTAAATTACATCCGCCTAAAAAAATTGTCGAAGCAACTTTACCCGGGTAATCCAATAAAGTTGTTTTAATAAGTCCGTATATTTTCATTTTGATCCTCCAGTCGGTATACGATTGAACGAAAAATACATTTTTATTTATGGTGTTTTCGCTTCTTATCCATTAAATCTATAAGAAATAAGCGATATATGCAAGTGATAACGTTAGCAATTTTATAAACAGAATAAAACTGTGTGCATATCCGGATTAATTGGATTATACTATAGTGAATGAACTAAATTCGTTCACTATATTTATATCGCGAAAAAATGATTAACCGGATATAATTATATATCCATTATCACGAAGGTAGTGTTAAGAAGTCATGAAAAAAGTGAACAGTCACACGGATTCCCTGTCCAGTAACATAAGTGTTTCTGACATTGCAGGCGGTATCCCTTATGACAAATCCACAGATGAAAAATACATGAAGAAAGCCCTGCAGCAGGCTAGGAAAGCAGCAAAGATTGGTGAAGTACCGATAGGCTGTGTTATAGTGTATGAGGATAAGATAATCGGCAGGGGCTATAACAGAAGAAAAAAAGATAAGAATACCCTGTCACATGCAGAGCTTATAGCGATCAGGAAAGCGAGCAGGGTAATGGGTGACTGGAGACTCGAGGGATGTACTATGTATGTTACGCTCGAGCCTTGTCAGATGTGTGCGGGTGCAATAGTACAGGCTAGGATGGACAGGGTGGTTATTGCAGCAATGAGTCCAAAATCAGGCTGTGCAGGTTCAATAATAAATCTATTGCAAATGGATGAGTTCAATCACAGGGTGGAAATAACAACAGGGGTTCTTGAAAAGGACTGCTCAAGCTTTCTTTCGAGTTTCTTTGTTGATTTAAGGAAGAGGCTGAAGACAGAAAATGAATCCGTGGAGACCGGCGTAGTTTTAAATAATGAAGCTGAAGAATGTGATATGAAAGGAAATAATACATGATCCAGGAAATCGAACCTCTAATATATGATCCGGAATTCAGAAAAACCGAGCCAAAAGATGATGATAAGGCATTGGTATACTATGGAAAGGACGGAATACTGTTAAAATATGAAAATGGAAGATATATATTGCCTTCCGTTTCGGATGTGATCGCGCTTTCATATGGAGAACTGGCTCCTATTATAAATAACTCATATTATCTGTTTTCAATAGATAACGTTGGATATTATTTGATGGAACTTACGGATAATCTTCATGAGGAAATACCGTTTATCAAATCTCTGGATACGGATATAGATAATGTTAAGCTGTATAACGGAATATACACTTTCATGCGTATCCACAGATTCAGGGAGCTTGATCCTGTACATATGGTATTTGCGGGAGCTACCGGAATACATATAAGGAATTGGAAGGAGACCGTGAAATACTGTGGAAAATGCGGTAACCAGACCAGACCTTCAGACACGGAAAGAGCATTTGTATGTTCAAAATGCGGATACACAGCATATCCTAAGATATCTCCTGCGGTTATAGTAGCAGTGATCAATAATGACAGGATACTTCTGGTTCGAAATCTTCACAGACCGGGAAATGTGCGGCTCGAGCTTGTTTCGGGTTTTGTTGAGATAGGTGAATCCTTTGAGCATGCAGTCCACAGGGAAGTACTGGAAGAGGTTGGCTTAAAAGTTAAAAACTTAAGAATATACAAGGACCAGCCATGGGGTATATCCGGAGCTCATATGATCGGGTATGTTGCGGAGGTTGACGGTGACGATACGGTAGTAAGACAGGTTGATGAAATAAGCGAAGCCAAATGGTACAGAAGAGATGAGATACCCGAGTACAGGAACAGATTAAGCGTTGGAAGCGAGATGATACTTAAGTTTAAGCAAGGACAACTGTGATTATTATATAAGATGTTATTTATTGAGAATCATAAGTCCGTGCGCACTGCCTCGAATACAACCACATGCACGTTACCTCTGCAGTTAACTCAATCCAGGCTACCTTGCGGCACCCGGGAGCTTCCACTTAGTGCTGCTTCATTCCTGACCTGACACGGTTCATGGATTCCCGCCGCGCAAGACCCGGATATCAACGCCACTTACAGAGGGCAGCTACACACAATATATACCCTTAACAGTGCATCACCCCTGCTATAGCGGATTTCAGGTACAAGGAGCCGCTAATTCCCCGGCTGCACGGACGACTAATTATACAATCAGCAGATAAACAATGTCAAGAGAAAGGTCTCAGTACCTGCTATAGTTTACTCAATAAACAAACATTGAAACAAATATACGGTTATGTTATACTTTTAAGTAAATTTTGAACACTATATTTAAGAAAGGACGATTATCATGAACAAGTTGGAATTACAAAAAACAGCTAATGAGATACGTAAGGGTATCGTTACTGCTGTTCATGCGGCTAAGGCCGGACATCCGGGCGGATCATTGTCATGTGCGGATATCATGACCTATCTTTATTATGAAGAAATGAACATAGATCCTAAGGATCCTAAGAAGGATGACAGAGACAGGTTTGTTCTGAGTAAAGGACACTGTGCGCCTGCTCTTTACTCAACATTGGCTCACAGAGGATATTTTCCCGTTGAGGAATTAACCACTCTCAGAAAGCTGGGTTCACATCTTCAGGGACATCCCTGTATGCAGCACACTCCCGGTGTTGATATGAGTAGCGGATCGCTCGGACAGGGAATATCGGTTGCAGTCGGTATGGCTCTGTCGGCAAAGATGTTCAATGATGATTTCAGGGTATATACATTGCTTGGTGACGGTGAGATAGCTGAAGGTCAGGTGTGGGAAGCAGCTATGTTTGCCGGCTTTAAGAAGCTTGACAATCTTGTTGTGATCGTGGATAACAACAATCTTCAGATTGACGGTCCCGTTACGGAGGTTTGTGATCCTTATCCCATAGATGAGAAGTTCAAGGCATTTAATTTCCATGTCATCAACTGCGATGCGCATGATTTTGACTCTCTTGAAGCAGCATTTAAGGAAGCAAGGGAGACTAAGGGAATGCCTACGGCAATTATAGCCAAGAGTCTTAAGGGCAAGGGCGTTTCTTTTATGGAGAACAATGTAGCTTGGCACGGAACCGCTCCCAATGATGAGCAATACGCTACCGCTATGGCGGATCTTGAGAAAGTAGGTGAAGCATTATGTCAGAAATAAAAAAGGTTGCAACCAGGGAAAGTTACGGTAATGCTCTTGTGGAACTCGGAAATGAGCATGACGATCTTGTAGTTCTGACAGCGGATCTTGCTGCAGCTACAAAAACAGGTGTTTTCAAAAAAGCACATCCGGATAAACACATTAATGTGGGAATTGCCGAGGCAAATATGACCGGTATTGCTGCGGGACTTGCTACAACAGGTAAGGTTCCTTTCTGTTCATCCTTTGCGATGTTTTCGGCAGGTCGTGCTTTTGAGCAGGTTCGTAATTCGATCGGGTATCCGCATCTTAATGTTAAGATCGGTGCTACACATGCTGGAATTTCAGTAGGTGAGGATGGAGCTTCACATCAGTGTAATGAGGATATTGCTCTTATGAGGACAATTCCCGGTATGGTTATCATAAACCCCGCCGATGATGTAGAGGCACGTGCTGCAGTTAAGGCTGCATACGAATATGTAGGCCCTGTATATCTGAGATTCGGACGTGCGGCAGTTCCCGTGTTTAATGACGAGGCAACCTATAAGTTCGAAATGGGTAAGGGTATCGTTCTTAAGGAAGGAAAGGATCTTACCATAGTGGCTACAGGTCTTACGGTTCCTGAATCCATGGAAGCTGCAAAGATGCTGGCAAATGACGGTATCGATGCAGAGGTTATAAATATACATACGATAAAGCCTCTTGATGAAGAGCTTATAATTGCATCGGCCAAGAAGACCGGCAAGGTTGTAACGGCTGAGGAGCATTCAGTTATCGGAGGCCTTGGTTCAGCTGTATGTGACTGCCTTTCAGAGAAGCTTCCGACACCTGTTAAGAAGATAGGTATGCAGGATGTATTTGGTGAATCCGGTTCAGCAGCAGCTCTTATTCACAAGTATCAGTTGGATGCAGAGGGAATTTATAACCAGATTAAGGAATTTCTTAAGAAATAAGATTGTTTCCAATATAATAAAGAAGTCATTTATCATGACTTTTTAACGATAAACACCTGTGATCAATAGTTTTTCTATTAATCGCAGGTGTTTTATACGTATTACAGGCACAGATATCAAAGGAGATTTAAAGGTATGAGGACTGACAGAGAGAAGATCATAAAAAGCTATATTGATGAGCCGTTCACAGAAATAAAAAAACTGTCCGGTGGTCATATTAATGATACTTTTCTTGTTGAGGCGCATGGATATTATGTTTTGCAGAGGCTGGACAAGAGGCTTTATACAGGTTCTCTTAAGGAAATAGAACATAATTATCTGCAGTACAGGAAAGCCTGTGAGAAATTAAACTCTGACATGAATGAGTGGTTATGTCCCGAATGGATAAGAAACAGGGAGGGCAGTTTCTTTTATACAGGCAATGATGGAGATATATGGCGAATGTACTGTTATGTTGAGGGTGACATATTTATTGAAAAAAACAATGCATCCGGGATATATGAAGTGGGCAGAGGTCTGGGAAGGCTTCACTGTATTCTAAATGAATGTGCCGATATCAGGGATCTTTATACATTTAGGCATCTCCATGATATTGATTTTTATTGTAAGAAGTATCTGGATCTGAAGGTTCCGTATATGAAGAGGAACGAAGCGCTGGATCGCGTTATACTTGACAGGATGAAAGAAATGCGGGAAATATCGGTACCTGCAGGATCTGTGATACACGGGGATGCAAAATGCGCTAACATGGTGTTCAAGGGAGGGAAAGTTGTCTGCTTTATAGATACCGATACAATAATGCCGGGTTCTGTCTATGATGATCTTGCTGACTGCGCAAGGTCCTGCTGTATTGATGAGAAGGGTAATCTTGACAGGGAACGGCTTGCAGGTATGCTTAAGGGATACGAAGCAGGTAGCGGAAAAAGGTTTACTATGCCGGATCGGGAGCTTCTTATCAGAAATATCGAAAAAAATAAGTTTGTACTTGGGCTCAGGTATTATATCGATCATATGTTGGAAGAGGGATATTTTACCGAGCAATACAGTGGACAGCGGGAGGAAAAGGCGGTAAAACTGTTGTCTTCAATTCTTTGATTTAACAAATTGCATCTCCTTTTGCCATATTTCTTTTTTTGTAGTATCATATCAAGCGGTACTTATTTCAACACACAAATTTCAATATGGCACAGATTAATGAATATTTTAAAAATAAATATGACGAAGACCAGTCGGAATTTAAAGAAAAGATAAACAGGCACAGAAGGTTTATCTTATACAGAATCCTGGCTTTAGTTATAGTTACGGCATTAATAGGCATTGCGATGTATCATAACTATAAGACTATGATCTATACAGATTATGCGATCCTGCGTACTATGGAGTATCAGGAGGCTTCCACGGCTTCTTACCTTAGGTTTAACAATAATATAATAAGGTACAGTTCCGATGGTATATCCGCCTTTAACATGGATAATGAGATGTTATGGAACCAGCCGTTTCAGATGCAGAATCCAATAGTTGATGTTTGTGGAGACTATGTTGCCGTAGGTGATTATAAGGAAAGCAAGATTTATGTACTTAACAGTAGCGGTCCACAGGGTGAGATCGATACAACATTACCGATACAGAACCTTTGCGTATCGGGAACAGGAAATGTTGCCGTTATCCTTGATGAGGGTGATGTAACATGGGTAAAGCTGTTTAATAAGGAAGGACAAAATATTGCAAACGACAGGACGACTATGGATAAAAGCGGTTACCCTGTGGCAATAGCGATATCGGATGACGGTATAATGCTGTGTGTTTCCTACCTTATTATAGACGGAGGTTCACTGACATCTTCTGTTGCCTACTATAATTTCGGAAATGTCGGCCAGAATGAGATCGATAATCTGGTGTCAGGATACAATTTTAATAATTCAATTGTGTCATATGTTGATTTTATGAACGAGAATACATCGTTTGCCATAGGGGACAACAGACTTGAAATCTTCAAGGGTTCGCAAAAACCGGAGAATATTTTTGAAACGGAGATTACAAACGAGATAAGAAGTGTCTTTTCCAATGAGAATTATATAGGGCTGGTGTATGCGGAAGGAAACAGCGATAATCCGTTCCATATAGACGTATATGATACCTCCGGTGATATAGTATATTCAAAGGACTTTTCATTGAATTATTCGGATATAGTGTTTAACAGGGATCTCGTGATCATATACAACAGTGAGGACTGTGTTATATACAATATGGATGATGTCGAAAAATACAGAGGCAAATTCAAGGAAAACATAGTTAAGCTTGTACCGACGGATTCGGTAACCAAATATTTGCTGGTATCAGGTACAAGAACAGAGGAAATACAGCTAAAGTAGTATATTCCGGGGAATAATCATTAATGAACGTAAATTGGGTAGTGATCATAGTCATATTTCTGTTTGCATGGCTTATGATAAAGGGGTATAAAAAGGGATTTCTCAGAATAGTGATAGGATTTGCAGGCACTGTTGCAGTTATGCTTGCAACACTTATTATTGCACCCGGAGTGAGTAAAAGCCTGATAAACAATTCAGATATATACAGTGATATAGAGTCAAAAGTATCGGAAGCGCTTATAAATAAAGCAGAGAATACAGAGGATCTGGTCATACCGGAGTTCCTTAAGGATGAAGCACTTTCTGATGCTGGATCTGCAATTTACCAGATGACTGTTTCCGCTGTCATAGATCAGTATATTGCTCCCTACATGGCAAGACTTATAGTTAAGGCGGGTACATTTATAATCATATCGGTGACATTGTCATTGCTGCTTCAAATGGTGCTTAAAACCTCTGATATGGTCGTGAAATTGCCGGTTTTAAAGGGTGTAAACCAGATACTGGGTATGGCTGCAGGAGGTTTGGAAGCTCTGATAATAGTATGGGTGGCATTTTCGGTTATAATTAAGTTGTAGCGGATATAATGACGGTAATCGGTTTAAGATTTTTTTAAACAGTTGTAACAGAAAACCGGAATAATTGTAGTTCCTGAGCCAATCTTCCACTATATATAGTGGGAGATTTTTTAAATGATTTTTTTATGGAAAAAAAGTGAAAAAAAGCATTGACAAGGCAAAATCTCAATGATATTATTATTAAGCTGTCGCACGGAAAAGGGCATGTAAATGCTGATTACCTGAGCGATAAGCAGAATATCGGACCTTGAAAATCTAATAGTATAAACCATCCCTGAAATTCGTCATAAGGGCGGACCACGAAGTGGTGGATTCCTTATGACAGCATTTCAAAAAGTAAATTTTTGTAAGAACAAAACCAAACAGTAAAGTTGGAAT
>JAEEHY010000091.1 GCA_016281085.1 Lachnospiraceae bacterium | reverse complement strand
TCGATCCGTACACGATCGATGAGAATAATGAAATAAAGAAAAATCACTCCGAGGAACCGGAATGCGGAAATATTCTTTTTGATCTGCTCAGTTCCGTATACGGTGCGGCTTTCGCGGATCTGAATGTATTTATCCCGACTGATTCCGAAGCCTGCAGATATTTTACGCTTCTTCCTCTGAGTAAAGAATATGACAACGCCGCAAATGAACGTATCACGAGAGATACTCGTGAAATCATTGGGATCATCAATAAACGGTTAGGCTATTCCTGCAGCTTCTATATTCTGTCGCCTGCTTCTCTTAAAGATGTTCCCAATTCCTTTATTAAGCTCACAGAGTTCAATACCGGATATCCGGGCAATACGGACCGTGTTTTTATGATCTCTCCTTCCACGGATGTTCCATATAGGACTCCTCCGGTATATGATAAGGAATTGGCGATACATGCTCTTGAAACCGGTGAACTTGAGCGTTTTAAACAGCTGAGCATGGACTATCTTTATACCGCAGCTTCCAGAAATTCCGTTACCGGAGCGGTCATTACGGATTTTCATATAGAGTTCAATCAGATCATATACTCGTATCTATTGGATAAAGGCATTATGGCAAGTAAGCTGTTTCAAAACGAAACCTTCCATTTTCTCAATAAAAACCTGCAATTATCCTCTTATTATATGGAGCTCTATATAAAATATACGGTAAACATGCTTCACAGGTATCTGGATGAAAGCGGTTCGGATGAGAATGTTTCGGTTATGCTTCTTAAATACGTTGATGATCATTTCTGCGAGGACATAAGCCGGGAAGACCTTTCAGATATGTTTTTCTTTGATCCTGACTATATCACTAGAATATTTAAGAAAGAAACAGGAATGAGCTATAAAAATTATGTTATAGACAAACGTCTTACTCTTGCCTGTAAGCTGCTTACAGAAACAGGAGATCCGGTTCACGAGATATCATTAAGAGTAGGATATGATAACTATTCCTATTTCACACGCCTGTTTAAGAAAACCTACGGAGTAACCCCCGCAGAATTCAGAAGTGACTCCGAATAACTCATATCCGGACAACATCAAAACACCTGTGAGCAATAGTAAAATACCATAAGTCACAGGTGTTTAGATTTAAATCATCCTACATATCTTATAAGTTCAGTTAAGATGCTCTTATCTATTTAAGAAATTCCTTTATCTGGTTATAGATACCTTCTGCATCCAGCTGATACTTGTGGATAAGTGCCGCTGCCGAACCTGACTCGCCGAACACATCCTGCATACCTATCTTCTTAACAGGTGTCGGAAGCTTCTCTGAAAGGCAGTCACATACAGCTGAGCCTAAGCCGCCTATAACCGAATGCTCCTCAGCCGTAACTACCTTGCCGGTCTTTTTGGCTGATGCAATTATAAGCTCCTCATCCAGAGGCTTGATCGTATGGATATTTATAACCTCTGCATCGATACCGTCATTCGCCAGCATCTTTGCAGCTTCCATGGACTCGGGAACGGTAAGGCCTGTTGCAACTATTGTCAGATCCTTTCCTTCCTTAAGGACTATGCCCTTACCCATTTCAAACTTATAGGTTGCTTCATCGTTAAATACGGGAACAGCCGCGCGACCGAACCTCAGATATACAGGACCTATATATTCATAAGCTGCCTTAACTGCTGCACGTGCCTCTACATCATCGGCAGGATTGATGATAACCATACCGGGAATTGTTCTCATAAGAGCGATATCTTCATTACACTGGTGTGAAGCTCCGTCCTCACCAACGGAAATTCCTGCATGAGTAGCACCTATCTTAACATTAAGATGTGGATATCCTATAGAATTACGAACCTGCTCAAATGCACGTCCTGCTGAAAACATTGCAAAGGATGAACAGAAAGGAACCTTGCCTGTCGTAGCCAGGCCTGCTGCGATACCTGTCATATTTGACTCTGCAATACCTACATTAATATGCTTATCGGGATGAGCCTTCTTAAATACGCCTGTCTTGGTAGCAGCTGCAAGATCCGCAGTCAGAACCACCAGATCGTCATGCTCGTTTCCAAGCTCAACCAATGCATTACCATAGCTCTCTCTTGTTGCGATCTTCTTTACTTCTGACATAATGCTTCACCTACTTTCTCAAGATCCGCCATTGCGATAGCGTACTGCTCGTCATTTGGTGCCGTTCCATGCCATGCCACATTATTCTCCATAAAGGAAACTCCCTTGCCCTTAAGACTCTTTGCAATAATGGCTGTAGGCATACCCTTTGTTTCCCTTGCTTCTTTAAATGCTGCTTCAATGGAATCAAAATCATGAGCATCACAGTTAATTACATGGAAATTAAATGCCTTGAACTTCTCATCGATCGGATATGGATCACAGACTTCGGTAACCGGACCGTCTATCTGAAGATTATTGTTATCAACGATCACCACAAGATTGTCAAGCTTCTTAAATCCGGCGAACATTGAAGCCTCCCATACCTGGCCTTCTGCAATCTCACCGTCACCAAGCAGTGTATAAACCCTGAAATCATCACCGTACATCTTAGCTGACAATGCCATACCTACAGCTACCGATATACCCTGTCCCAAAGAACCGCTGCTCATGTCTACGCCGGGAGTATGCTGCATACACGGATGACCCTGAAGATGTGAACCCAGCTTACGCAAAGTAGTAAGCTCCTCTACCGGGAAATAACCTCTCTGTGCAAGTGTCGAATACAGAGCGGGTGCACAATGACCCTTGGACAGTACAAAACGGTCCCTGTCTTCCTTTTTAGGGTTCTTTGGGTCGATGTTCATTTCTTCAAAATACAGATAGGTCATGATATCAGCGCAGGATAATGATCCGCCCGGATGTCCGGCCTTGGCTGCATGAACAGACGTAACGATACCCTTACGTATCTCATTGGCTGTCTTTTGTAATTCCAACTTGTTCATGATAATCGTCCTTTCTTTGTTTAATAGGCAGGGATATATGTAACAGAAGACTCTATCCTTTCAACATCTCGTCACAAATATTCCTTAAAATAACGGCATTTCATAATGCGTTTACGATAGTATATCATACTCACATCACCGTTTCAATGTATAGTTTAATGAATAAACTAACTCAGATCACAGTATTACCGTAAACATAACCCCTTCATTTTCAGACTTTGCGGTTATACTTCCCTTATGGAGGTTAACTATTCTTTTTGCTATTGACAGTCCTATACCGTGTCCTCCCGTTGAAGACGTTCTCGATTTATCTGTCCTGTAGAATCTGTCAAATATCCTTTCCGCATCAAATTCTTCCCCTGTTTCTGCGGTATTAAAGACTTTTAACTGTATCCTTTTGCCTGTTTTTTCAAGCTCCACATATACACGGCCTTCTTCACTTACATATTTGGACGCATTCTCTATAAGTATATCTGCAAGGTTTTCCATCTGGTTTTTTACTGCACAGATATAGATGTCTTCCCCAAGCTTTTTCTCAAGCGTTGCCCCTTTTCTTTCAAGTACCCCTGAAAACTTGCTAAGAGACTCATTAATGATCATTGTCATATTAACAGATTCTCTTTTATCTGTATCCGCGTATTCTTCCATCCTTGACAGTATGAGAAGCTGATTGATAAGCTTTCCCATGTGTCCTGCCTGAGAGATTATATTCTGCGTCCATTCATTGTCACCGTTTTTATATTTCAATACCTCTGCATTTGCGGAGATTATTGCAAGCGGTGTCTTAAGCTCATGGCTTGCATCTGTGATAAACTGTTTTTGAGCCTTTTGGTTCAGCTCAAACGGCAGAAGTATTCTTGACGAAAGTGCTGCAAATATACCGGATACCAGAATCGCAAATATAAGCGATACTCCAATAGCTATATGAAGAGTTCTTCTCTGAGATTCCATATGATCACTCCAGTCTAGAAAGATCACGTAATCGCCCGAATCAATACCTTCTGTTATTCTATATCTGTACTCATCTAAATACCCTGTTTTTCTCTTTTCTGAAATAACATAATCCGCCATACCTTTGGCTGTTTCCTCATCTATAGATGAAATATGTTCTGCATGAATCTCATAGTCACCCGTTTCGTTGTCTGTTTCTACAGTAAAATATCTGGTCCTGAATTCTGTTTCGGCATTAAGATTTATACTATACTTAGTCTGCTCCTCAAATGCCTTTTCATCAAATTCTTTTACTCTTGGCATATATCCGCCATTGAAGCTTATTGCCATAGTCATAGCATCTGCTCTTTGGGTATTTGACCAAAATACGGATAAATTAAGACCGGCAACCAGTATTGAAAAAACAAGGATAACTGATAGAAATGCTATTCCTATCATCTTTTTCTGAAGCTTTTTCATTCATTTTCTCCCATGAAAATATCATAAGGGGTACCGCTTGCGGTGGATTCCTTATGATGGTTCTCAGTTTTCATATTCTGTTTTACACTACCAATTTGTCATTTATCAGCCCGACTCAGGGAAATATAATATCCTTCCCCTGTATTCCCGATAACCGGCTTAGCATGTATCTGCCTTAATTTATTCCTAAGATATGCTGCATACAGCTCTATGGTTGAATCTTCTTCCTCCCGGGTACTATCCCCGGCATTAAGAATGGAAAGAAGCTCACCTTTTTCAGGCGGACGTCCGTTATTTTTTATGAGCAGCGTTAGCATTCCCGCTTCTTTGGGACTAAGCCTTAAGCTTCCTGATTCAGTTTTTATCTCACCCGATTCACAATCAAGGAACAGATTCCCATACTCCATATTCCGTACTTTATACTCTGTTTTTCTCCTTGCAATGGCATTTAGCCTTGCAACCAGCTCTTCCATGGCAAACGGCTTGGCAAGATAATCGTCTGCCCCTTCCTTGAAGCCCTCTACCCTGTCCTCTACTTCAGTCTTCGCCGTGAGAAGAATAACAGGTGTATATATACCGTTTGAGCGCATGCCGGACAACACTTTTATTCCGTCAAGACGCGGCATCATGATATCAAGGACCACAATGTCATAGCTTTCGTTTTTAAGATTCTTTAGTGCCTCTTCTCCGTCGTATACCGGTCTGACTTCAAAACCTTCCATTTTAAGAATTTCCGTAACTGCCATAGACAGCTGTTTTTCATCCTCAGCATACAGAATCTTCATTCTTATATTCTCCCTACTTCATTAATACATCTCTGATAGTCTGCATGGTAAGATCCGTTGATGCCATCTCATCAGCGCATCTTTTAAGCTCATCAGCTATAAGAGCTGTATTCTTTACGTCTTTTTTGTATCTGATCTGATGCTCAAGCGCAGCCCAACAGTCCATCGCTATCGTCCTTAACTGGATCTCTATGTTTAAAGAATCAGGTAAGTCCGTAAATTTTGCGAAATCATCTTCTCTGCATATGGGAACCTTCAATATAACATGATACGATCTGTAACCATTCTCCTTTGGTCGCGCAATATAATCCTTCTCCTTAACTATTTCCCATGTTTCATGTTCCCTTAGCCTTGAAAGGATTAGATATATATCTCCTACAAAATGTGTTACTATCCGTATACCGATAACATCAGACAGCTTTATAATACCGGTAAGCACATCATCGGCAAATCCCTTTTGCCTGAGCTTATCCCTGACACTTTCCGGACTTTTTATCCTGCTTATTATATGTTCGTACGGTGAACGTTCAGGATCTTCTGTAAGTTCATCAAGAATATCATTAAGTTCTTTTAATATCTCCTGTTCTGTATATTTGAGAATCTCCGTATATTCGCCGTAAAATTCTACTTCCTCTTTATCCATATCCTCTGTTATTTATATTCCTCCGTAAACTATTGTGAACAAAATTATTTATTTTGTTTTCTATAGAATAGCGAATTTCATCAGAAATTCGCTATTCTATAGTAATTTAAAATCTCCTCTTTGCAAAGCTTCTATATCTAATCTGAAGCTGCCGTATCTTGACATATCCGTTTTCCGGATAGTATAATTAGACGTCTGTGCAGCCGGGGAATTAGCGGCTCCTTGTACCTGAAATCCGCTATAGCAGGGGTGATGCACTGTTAAGGGTATCTATTGTGTGTAGCTGCCCTCTGTAAGTGGCGTT
>JAEEHY010000090.1 GCA_016281085.1 Lachnospiraceae bacterium | reverse complement strand
GAAGCCCCGTATCCTGTTAAGGTCAAGCTCATGAAGATTCATATAGATAACGCCGGCACACATGAACAGTACCAGCTTGATAAGCGAATGATTGACCATGTGAAGTATGGTACCGCGGGCCGCCAGTGCATTCTCATGTCCAAGCAGTGCCTGCATTCCTACGCCTACAAGGATGAAGCCTATCTGGGACATCGAAGAACATGCCAGCGTCCGCTTAATGTTTATGCTGAATACTCCGAGAAGTGCTCCCGTAAACATTGTTATCACACCAAGCACCAGTACCGTGAAGCCCCAGTTCTTATCTGCCGGAAAGATATTGCAGGTTATGACCAGAATGCCGAATATTCCGGATTTGGTCAGTATTCCCGACAGCAGAGCAGATGCGGGCGCAGGTGCAACGGGATGTGCCTTGGGCAGCCATATATGAAGGGGGAACATACCTGCCTTGGCACCGAAACCAAACAGTATGCATGCTCCGGCAACATATACTCTTGCCTTAAGCGAAGGCATGGCTTCCACTGCCTGATGTACAGATTCATACAACTCATCCATCCTCAGCGTACCCGTAATGCTGTACAGAAGGAACAGCCCCATCAGCATTACCATTCCGCCGATCACCGCTACCGCAAGATAGGTTTCCGCCGCCCTTAATGACTCCCCTGTCTCATCGTGAGCTACCCATGTGTACGAAGTAAAGGACATTATCTCAAAGAAAACAAATGTCGTAAACAGATCGGCCGAAAGGAATACGCCGACTGTCGCGCCGAGTGTGAACAGGAAGAACAGATAATATCTGTCGGTTCTCGGATAATGCTCCATATATTCCCTTGAGAAAACAGTCGTCATCGCCCACATAAAGGCCGCAACCAGACCGTATATTATCCTGAAACCATCGAGCCTGAGGTTTATGCCCAGACCGCACAGATCCTTTGCACTGAAGGATATATAACTTCCGTTTATCGACCGGTATGACAGCCAGACAAGGATCGCAAGTTCAATAAGAGTAACAGCATCTGCGAAATAATCCCTCACGCGGTGACTCTTCCTTCCAAGCACATATGCAATTATACCGGCCGCCATCGGACCTACAGCCAATGCAAGCAACATTCTCTCACCTCATAAGTCCCGCTATGGAATCGAAGTAATTGATCACTGCGGGCGCCGTAAATGACATCACTATCATGCACACCGAAAATATGACAAACGGAACGCACATCTGCCATCCCGGATCCTTTACATCCTTAATGCTCTTTATATCGAAGTTATCATCCGGGAAGTATGCCCTGAACAATGTTGTGAACATATATATTGCAGTAAGCAGGCCTGACATAAGCAGGACACCTATCCCGGTATATGCAAGCCGTGACCCCTGTTCCACTGCCGCGGTACACAGATTCCATTTGCTGATGAAGCCGGGGAACGGCGGGATACCCACAAGCGACAGCGAACCTATCGCAAAGGTAGCAAATGTAACCGGCATCTTAAGCCCCAGACCGTTAAGCTCCCTTACATACTCCCTGTGTGTCTTGCACAAAACGGCGCCCGCACAGAAGAACAGCGTTATCTTGATCACCGCATGGTAGATCATGTGACTGAATGCCGCGGTTAGTCCGAGCGGTGTCATCAATGAAGCTCCGAACACTATGTAGGAAAGATTGCTCACCGTTGAATATGCAAGTCGCCTTTTGAAATGCGGCTCCTTGACAGCCCTTGCCGAACCGTAGAGGATCGTCACCATGGCAAAGCACATGACCGTATACTGCGCAAACGTTCCCTGAAGGAAATCCGTTCCGAAGCTGTAGTAGGTTATTCTGATTATGGCAAATGCTCCTGCCTTAACAACCGCCACTGCATGGAGCAGAGCGGTAACAGGCGTCGGAGCTATCGAAGCAGAGGGCAGCCATCCGTGAAACGGGAATATGGCCGCTTTGACACCGAAGCCTATAACAGCCATTACATACACTGCCCTGAGCAGGGTCTCCTTTCCCGTTATATCCGATGATGCAAGCACGCCTCCCGGAACGAAATTCATCGTATTTCCGTATGTGAAGATGAAGATGAACCCGATAAACGCAAGAGCGGCACCGGCCATCGAATACAGTATGTACTTACGGCCGGCCATTATCGCTTCACGGCTCATTCCCGCCATGACAAGCGGCAGGGTGACCAGAGTCAGCATCTCATAAAACATATACATGGTCATCAGATTTGCGGCAAGCGCAATCCCGACGGTAATACCATAGGTCATCGTATAGAATGAAAAGAAGGATGTCTCCTTTCCATGATGCTTCATATATTCGAACGCATACAGGGTCGCTATGGGCCACAGTATCGCAACCAGTCCCGCAAACACCGAACCGGCTCCGTCAACGTGGAAGGTTATCTCAAGATCGCCTGCCAGATTCAGCGCACGGTATGTCCCTTTGGGGGCATTGAGAAGAAGTATCCATACCAATATTGAATTAAGGGTGGTCACAAGCTCCGTGTAGATGTTC
Organism: Lachnospiraceae bacterium; assembly: GCA_016281085.1. Taxonomy (GTDB): domain Bacteria; phylum Bacillota; class Clostridia; order Lachnospirales; family Lachnospiraceae; genus UBA2868. Next base: position 1,186 of record JAEEHY010000090.1, on the reverse strand, counting down.
CTGTACTTCCTTTCGCCGAACTTAAACAGCGGAAGGATGGCACCCGTCACAAGCGGGAACAGTATCGGAGCAAGTATCATGTATTTATTCACTGTACACTCCAAACAATTATATTTATAAACCTGATAAGCGGTGCGGCCCATATGCCCATAAGGACGGAGCCGGTCGTCAGGATCATTATCGGTATCAGCATATATAGATTGGGTTCTCTCTTTTCAAGGACCGGATAATCGTATTCATCTCCCGGAAAGAAAGCCTTAAGGGTAATGCTCAGCAGATATCCCGCAGTAAGAAGTGCGCTTATTATCAGCATCAGCGGGCCAAGCCAGGACACCACTGAAAGACCGCTCTCCAGTGAGCCCGTTGCGAGATACCATTTACTTAAAAAGGCGCTTGTCGGAGGAATTCCAACCAGAGTCAGCGATACAAGTGTATAGCACCACATCGTCGCCGGCATCTTACGTGCCATATCCACATAATCCCCTACCTTCTTAAGGCCTGTCTTATGTATAATTGAGCCGGCTGTCATGAACAGTGTGTTCTTCACGAATGAATGAAAGATTACATGCATAAGCCCGCCGCACAGACCTATGGGATTCATAAGCGCGATTCCGAACAGTGCATAGCTGACCTGACTTACCGTCGAATACGCCAGACGCTTCTTAAATACCTGCTCCTTGTATGCCATCATTGATCCCATGACTATCGTAAGAAGAGTAAGTCCGATGAAGGTGTACTGTACCCATGTTCCCTTTATGAAATCTACTCCAACGAGATAATAAATGTATCTTATTATTACGAACACACCCATCTTGGTAATGTTTCCCGACAGAAATGCCGAGGCCGGAGAAGGTGCCACAGGATGGGCTGTAGGCAGCCATGAATGAAGCGGGAACAGGCCTGCCTTCGATCCAAAGCCGATGATCACAAGGAGGGAGACTACCCTCATCGCCGTTTCATGCCCGGCAAGCCTTGCCACATTGAGGACTCCGCCCGGGACAAAGCTTAACGTATCTCCGTAAATATAAATAAAGAAGAAGCCGGCCAGACCGAGGAATGCTCCGCCTATGGAATAGAATATGTATTTCTTTCCCGCCTTGACCGCTTCAACCGTCTGCTCATGCAGTACAAGAGGAAGCGACACTACCGCCATTCCTTCATAGAACATATACATGGTGATCAGATT
>JAEEHY010000089.1 GCA_016281085.1 Lachnospiraceae bacterium | reverse complement strand
GCCAGGGAAAGAGTCGTCAGCTTCAGACTACAAAGCTTAAATATATTGACAGCTCCGGCAGGCTGTGTCTGCTCGGAATGAGCCAGGATGTTACGGATATGGTCCGGATCCAGCGTGAGAATGCCCTGACCAAGGAGGCTTAAGAAAAGGCCCGCAGTAACGGTGTCATTTATACGCATATAGCACAGACTCTGGCACGAAGCTACTCTGATCTATATTATGTAAACATAGAGACCGGGGAATTTGTTGAATATATTTCCGGCGGAGAAGGCGGTATCCTCAGTGAAGAGCGAAGAGGTGAGGATTTTTTTGATAAATGTACGGAGGATATCGAACGTCTTATCCATCCGGATGACAGGGACACGATCGCCGGGGTGATGAATAAACAGGCAATCGTTGAAGTTCTTGACAGGAACAATTCCTTCCTTATGACTTACAGGCTTATGCCCGGGAGCGGAAAGGAGAAGGAGGCTATCTATGTAACAATGAAGATCTCACGTATGGAGGATGATGAGAACTTCATAATCATAGGTATTTCCGATGTGGATGAACAGGTCAAGCAGCGAATGCAGGCCGAACGTATGCAGGAGGAACACATTGCATATTCCCGTCTGAATGCGCTTGCCGGGGACTTCCTGTGTGTTTATGTCATTGATCCCGAAAATGACCGTTATCGTGAATACAGCTCGACCGAAGGATATGAAATGCTGACGCTGCCCAAGGAGGGTGAGGATTTCTTCGAAGTATCACGTAAAAATGCTCAGAGTGTGATCTATGAGGAGGATCTGCCTCATTTCATGTCTGTATTTACGAAGGAGGGTGTCATGGAAGAGATCGCGAACAGCGGTTTCTTTGCAATGAATTACCGTCTTGTCATAAATAACATATTGACCCATGTACGGCTTAAGGCAGTTATCATCGAGGAGAAAAAGGGTGACCGTCTTATAGTCGGAATTAACGATATTAATGAATATGTAAAGCAGGAGGAGGAGCATCTGATGCGGCTTACACAGGCACAGAATGAGGCTGACATAGATGCACTTACCGGTATAAGGAACCGTCATGCCTTTGAGAATGCCAGGAATGAGCTTGAGAAAGAGCTTGAAGATAACCCTCAGCTGCAGTTTGCGATCGTGATTCTTGATGTTAACGATCTTAAGAAGGTTAATGATGTTGAAGGACATAAGGCGGGAGATCAGTACCTGTGTAATGCCTGCAGGATCATCTGTGATATTTTCAAGCACAGCCCGGTGTTCCGTGTGGGAGGAGATGAGTTCGTTGTTATTGTCAGGGGAAGGGATTACCTGTATTTGGAGGAGCTGATCTACAATATGAACAAGCACAACGCTGAAGCATCCGGGAAAGGTGGTATCGTAATTGCCTGCGGTATGTCAAGGTTTGAGAATGATGAAGGTGTTACACCTGTCTATGAGCGTGCGGACCGGCTTATGTATGAGAATAAGAGTATCCTTAAAGAGGGACGCTGATATATGAACGTTCTTATTGTATTGACCTGGCCGGGGAAAGACAGAAGCTACAGGAGCAGATTATCCTCCCTGCTGTCTTATGCCCCGACGACGCTGGGGGCACTTGCAGCCATTATAAAAAGAGAACGGCCGGAATGGAAGATAGATACTGTCGATGAAATGTCCGAAACCGTTTCATATGACAGGAAGAGTTATGACATCGTTATGATATCCTCAACGACACCTTCCGTAAAACGCGGATATGAGATCGCGCAGGAGTTCCGGAAAAGAAATTCCCATGTGGTAATGGGCGGATATCATGTCAGATACAATCATGAAGAAGCACTTGAATATGCAGATACGGTTATCGTCGGTCCGGGAGAATACGCCCTGGCTGATTTTATAAAGGATTACGAAGAGGGTAAGCCGGAGAGAGTATACACCTGCCGGCATGTAGAAGGCAGGGATATACCTGCTCCTGACAGGAGCTTCATTAAGCTTAAGCATTATTACAGGACCCCGGCTGTCACAGCCAACAGCGGCTGCTTCAATCACTGTTCCTACTGTACCATAAACGATATGTGGAGGGATACGACCCCGCGTCCCGTATCAAATGTGATAGAAGAAATAAAGAGCCTGAAAAAGCGTATGATCATATTTTATGATCCCAATTTCTTCGGTAACAGGAAATACGCTATCGAGCTTATGGAGGAATTAAAAAAGCTTAAGATAAAATGGGCCGGGAGTGCGGTCATAAATGTGGGATTCGATGAAGAGCTTCTGACGCATGCAGAGCAGAGCGGCTGTGCCGGGTTGCTGTTCGGCCTTGAATCCATGAACAAAAAAGCTCTGGAAGGAAGCGGAAAACCGTTTAATGATCCGCTGAATTACAGGCAGGCAATTGAGAATATCAAGCGGCATCATATAATGGTCAACGGATGCTTTATACTTGGGATGGACGGAGATACCGAGGAGGATCTTCTTTCACTGCCAAAACAGGTTGATTACCTTAAGCTGAACCTTGCACGGTTTGCCATACTGACACCTGTTCCCGGCTCCAAGCTGTATAAAAAGCTTGATGAAGAGGGCAGGATCACCGATAAAGACTGGGATCATTACACACAGCACCGGGCTGTGTTCAAACCTGCGGATATGTCGCAGGAAAGGCTTGAGGAAATATACACATATGTGTGGATGGAAACTTACAGAATGAGGAATATAATGAAGAGGGTAGGGAGAGTTCCTCATGGAGATATCATATCGAGGTTTATCTGTTTTACTTCAAATATAGGGTTCAAATATCTTGGTATTGACACATAGACTGATCGGGGTCATGACGATATTGCGTGCCTGACTTGAAATCAGGTGAAATAAAGCATATTATAGTTTCCAAATGAGATGTTCAAAAGGAGAGTATGAAAATGGAACAGAATATTAAGAAAAACACATGGGCAGCACCGCTTATTATCGGGATCAGTATTATAATCAGCTGTTTTGCGCTGGCACTTGGGCTTGCCCACTTCAGATCCCAGAATGAACACTCGATTTCCGCGACGGGAAGTGCAAGTGTTGATTTTGAATCCGATCTGATAATATGGAGAGGTTCGTTTTCAGCGAAGGCATATACTTCCAAGGAGGCATACAGGCAGATTGAGCAGGATGCGGACCGTGTATATGAATATCTTACTGATAATGATATTGATGATGAGGAGATAATTTTCAGCTCGGTCGATATTACGCAGAATTATAAGGATAATTACGATGTAAACGGTAATTACATCGGAAGTGAACCTGACGGATATACACTTACACAGAGCGTCACGGTTTCATCTTCCAAGATAGATACCGTCGAGCTGATCTCGCGTGATATTTCAAGCCTGCTGAATACCGGAGTTGAATTCACTTCCGGTTCTCCGGAGTACTATTTTTCGGGACTTGATGAGCTTAAGCTCGATCTTATCGATAAAGCATCGAAAAACGCCAAGGACAGGATCGATATCATCGCAGCCAATACGGATGCAAACGTCGGTAAGCTTAAGAATTCAAGCCTCGGTGTTTTCCAGATAACGGCCAAAAATTCCGGAACCAACAGTTATTCATATGACGGTGCTTTTGATATTTCCTCCAGATTTAAGACGGCTTCGATAACCGTACGCCTGGAGTATGATCTCAAATAGAAAAAAACATTCGGCACGTAATACTTTGATTACGTGCCGAACTGTTCGTTAAAGAAGCCTTTCGCGAATAGTTGCAGGGAGGAACGTCCCCTTGTCTTTTCCCATGTCATACTCTTTTTAGTATATCTCATAGAACTGCAGCTTATAAGAATCTCCATTCTGCCTTACAATTGCATAACCTTTCCGTTCTTCGGTGATGTCAAGGGATCTTTTCGCATCATCCGTGTTAAATGTGTAGAAACGGTTCGGAATTCCCTGATCAAAATAAAGATCGAGGTCAACCTCGTATACTGTGAATTCAAGACGCATGGTTCCGTTGCCAAAGTCCGATGCGGAGTCAACAACAGCGAAACCCGTGTAGGTTTCTCCGTCGGCAAGAGGCATGAATAAATATCCGTCTTTATAATAGCCACGGTAATCATCATTCCATGAATGTGAAATCAATTCCTCTTCACGCAGCTTAAGACCGAAATATCTGTCAACAATCTTTTGGATATTGGCAAAACTTATCTTGTATTTTTCATACTTTTGGTCAATTTCAATATAATCCTGCGTATTGATCTTAGCCCACATATAAGCAAAGTTAGCCACGTCTTCGACATCGTAATGTCCGTAGTCATATGGTCCGAAACCCTGTTCGGCGAAATTGGATATAAATAGATTCAGCTTTTTCTGCATATCCCTGGTTATTGTGACCGGAGTTCCGTTATCCGAGTGTTCATCCGGTGAATATGATGAAACCATGATCTTTTTTTTGTCCTCTGCACCGAGGTCACCGGCGATCTCATCCATGTCAGGCTTATCTTTTGCCCCTGCATACTGTGTATACTTATTCGTAAACACATCGGGATAATCCTCGAATCTGATCGTAACCGTGCGCGAACCTGCGGCATAGCTTCCCATCGCGTAATCCTCGAAATACAGCTCCAGACCCTCGTAGGAAAGTCCCCATGTAATACCCGAAGCATTGTCGTTAAACCTTTCCGGAAGACCAAGTAACAGATCTCTTTTTCCGCCGGGATCGTTTGCGAAATATTCCTCAAGATCTTCATTCTGTGCGATAAGTTCATCCACTACAATATCCGGCAGCTTCGATTTATCAGCTAAAACACTGTCAAATTTGATCTCATCTCCGCTTACAGGGTCATAATTGTGACCCGTATATGAAGTGGTTCCGTGAGCACCTCCGTAAAAACCGTAGCACTCTTCCACGAAGGAAAATACAGTTTCGTCTGATCTCAGCAATCGGAGAAATGTGTCATTTTCATAGTACATGTTCCAGCCGTCATTCCTGAGTCCAAGGATATCGTCTTCATTTGAATCAAAGAAGATCATTAAGTCCTCGTTGGCGAAATGATTGTACTGATCAAGGATCATATCAAGTTCGGGATATGATTCCTTAATCTCGGGTTTAAGCTCAAAAGTATAATAATTGCCAATTGCAAGCACGGTATCACCATCCCAGAATTCACAGGGATGATTCATAAATGAGAAAGGGATCGGGTCAGGAGTCTCTCCTTCAGATGCCTCTTTAAGCCCTTTAGCCCTTCTTCTCTTCACTTCTTTTGTTTGGCCATCGTTATTTTCTGTTTCGGAATCGTTATTTTCTTCCGTTCCGAGGCTGCCGGTTTTTTCCGATCCGTTTAATGCCGCATCATCTGCTTCCGCATCGGCTGACTGCGTATCTTTCCCCGAATTATCCGATATGGCCGTTTGTGGATCGTTATTTTTGGAATTTCCGCATCCTGCGAGCAGGCTCAGACAGATCATACATGCAATTGTCCTGATCATAGTTCTTTTTTTCATCGAAATATCTCCCTGTTTGTCATAAGGCGGTGGATTCCTTATGACGGTCCTCAACTTTCATAATCTGCTTTACACTACCTTTTTGTCCCTGATAAACCGATGGCTCAGTTATCGTATTTAAGGACCTCACGTGCGGAAGCTATAAGCTTATCTATATTTTTCCCGGAAATATTGGCAAGGAATTTCTTGGAATTTGCAGCTGTTGTGGTCGTCGGAAGCACCTTCTCAAAGGTGAGCGAAGGATCTTCATTTATTGCCCTGACTGCCAGCAAAACCCCATGTTTGCATCCACTGGGATCGTATTTATCTGTTTTCATGCTTTCAATAAGATTTGTGAATTTCTCGAAGGCAACATCGAAGGAAGCTTCGTCATTTGTCTTTTCTTTTCCG
>JAEEHY010000088.1 GCA_016281085.1 Lachnospiraceae bacterium | reverse complement strand
TGCACTGCTCAAAGGTAAATCGGTGTGTACCTCCAACAAGGCACTGGTAGCAGCCAAGGGACCTGAGCTTATAAAGATCGCAAGGGATAAGAACATTAATTTCTTCTTCGAGGCATCGGTTGGCGGTGGCATCCCGATAATAAGATCGCTGAATCAGTGTCTTACGGCAGATGATATAGAGGAGATAAGCGGTATACTGAACGGTACGACCAACTATATGCTGACCAGGATGGCAGATGAGGGCTGGGAGTTTGAAGAGGCTCTTAAGACGGCGCAGGATCTCGGATACGCGGAGCGTAATCCGGAGGCGGATATTGACGGATGGGATGCATGCCGTAAGATCGCGATACTTACCTCTCTTTATACCGGAAGGAATACCGATTACGAAAAGGTATATACAGAGGGTATCACAAAGATAAGCGCCAAGGATATCAGATATGCGAAGGAGCTGGGCTTTAAGATCAAGCTTATTGCGGAGAGCCAGAAAACAGATGCCGGTCTGGTTGCGATGGTTGCTCCCATAATGCTTAAGAAGTCACATCCACTTTACAATGTGGAGGATGTTCTGAATGCAGTATATGTCCGCGGAAATGTACTGGGTCCCGCAATGTTCTTCGGTTCGGGAGCCGGCAAGCTTCCTACGGCAAGTGCGGTGGTATCCGATGTCATAGCAGCGGTAAAGAACAAATCCAATGTTGAAGTGGAGTGGTCTGAAGAGGATCTTGATCTTGCCAATGTCGGTTCGGTTAAGAGAAGCTTCTTTGTGCGCGTATCGGGAAGCGAGGACAGTAAACTGCCGGAGGTTAAGAAGCTCTTCGGAGAAGTCAGGATAGTAAAGGTTCCGGGTCTTGCGGATGAGTTCGGTTTCATTACTGAAGTGATGAGTGAGGATGATTTTGACAAAGGATATGAAAAGCTTAACGGAGCAATAACAAGGATCCGTGTAGATAACAGAGAGGAGGCAACATGTTAATTGTTAAGAAGTTCGGTGGTACTTCGGTCGCCGACAAAGAGAGGATCATGAATGTGGCGAACCGCTGCATTAAGGATTATAAGGCAGGGCATGATGTTGTTGTAGTCCTGTCTGCGATGGGCAAACAGACAGATGTTCTGATCGATATGGCTAAGGATATCAATCCTCATCCAGGTAAAAGAGAGCTCGATATGCTGCTTACAACGGGAGAACAGACATCGGTTGCCTTAATGGCAATGGCCATGAGCTATCTGGGTGTACCTGCCGTATCGTTAAATGCATTTCAGGTGGCGATGCATACGACAAGCGCATATGGAAATGCGAGGGTTAAGAGGATAGATACCGAGCGCATCCGAAATGAGCTTGATCTTAAGAAGATAGTTATAGTTACAGGCTTCCAGGGCATAAACAAATACGATGATTATACGACTCTCGGAAGAGGAGGTTCGGATACAACGGCGGTTGCTCTTGCGGCTGCTCTCCATGCGGATGCATGTGAGATATATACGGATGTTGACGGCGTGTACACGGCGGATCCGAGAATAGTAAAGAACGCACGTAAGATGAAGGAGATCACATATGATGAGATGCTCGATCTTGCTACGCTCGGAGCCGGTGTTCTTCACAACAGATCGGTCGAGATGGCCAAGAAGTACAATGTACAGCTTGTAGTTCGCTCAAGCCTGAATGAATCGGAAGGAACAGTTGTTAAGGAGGATGTTAAAGTGGAAAGAATGTTGGTAAGCGGTGTTGCAGCCGATAAGAATGTTACAAGATTGTCTCTGATAGGACTTAAGGATAAGCCGGGTATTGCATTTAAGGTATTTGATCTTCTGGCGAAGGCAAACATAAATGTTGATATGATACTTCAGTCGATCGGCCGTCACGAGACCAAGGATATTTCGTTTACCATTCCGAGAGATTCGTTTGATGAAGCATACAGGGTTCTTAATGATAACAAAGCCAGTATCGGAGCTGAGGAGATATCCTATAACAATAAGGTAGCCAAGGTGTCGATAGTAGGTGCCGGCATGATGAGTAATCCGGGTGTTGCGGCCAAGATGTTTGAGACACTGTACAATTCAAATATCAATATCAACATGATCTCCACTTCGGAAATAAGGGTAACGGTACTTATTGATGAAAAGGATACCGACAAGGCCATGAATGCGGTTCATGATGCATTCGGACTTGCCGACTGAGCCTTTATGGTATCTTAAAAAGAAGTAACAGTTTACTATACTTTAGCCAATATATGTGATATAATAATGATAGCTATACAGACTTATAACAGACCGTCCGTATAGCTATCAGTGCAGTAAGGATATTTATATCAGACCTGCAGTGATCAATAAATGAAAGTTAACGGATAAGATGGATTACAATATAAATGCAGTGGATGAGAAGCAGTTATATGCTGCGAAATATGCCCGGTATGCATTGATCCTCGGAGTTATATCTCTGTGTGGGATGTGCTGTTTCCCTCTGATGCCGATAGTCGGCGGTATGGGGATCATATTTGCGCTGATATCGAGGGGCGGATCGCGGGAATTTGCAAGGGATGCGAAGAACGGGCTGATCCTTTCGGGTATAGGTTCATTTATATCCATTGTACTCACAATAGGAATTATAGGTTTTTCGACATACACCACGATCAACGAGATAAAGAGGGATCCGGGAATAATAGATGATGTCGAGGAACAGTATGAGCAGATATTTGACAGCTCGGGACAGGAAATGCCGGAACAGTTAAGGGAAGCGTTTGATGAAATGCGTCGGATGGCTGAGGAAATGAACGAGACCGGCAACCCTTAAGGGGGTGAGCTTTATGACAGGTCCAATGGGATATGGTTTATATACGGGCATTAATCCGATGAGCGGTTATGTCGGAGGGCCTGCGGCTGCTCAGGGGAGCAAGCCTGTGGTCAATCCGGGTGAGTCGATGGAGGTTGCGGCAGGACGCAAATCCTCCCCCGCCCAGTGCGAAACCTGCAAGGAACGTAAATATCAGGACGGTTCGGATGAAATGGTATCTTTTAAGTCCGCAGCCCATATATCACCCGAAGCCTCAAGAGGCAAGGTCATGGCTCATGAGATGGAGCATGTTGCCAATGCCTATGAGAAGGCGGCGCAAAAGGGAGGGGAAGTGATCTCCTGCGGAGTAAGCCTTCAGACGGCTGTATGTCCCGAATGCGGAAGATCCTATGTTTCCGGGGGGCTTACAAGAACAGCGATCAAGTATCCCAATGAGAATAATCCCTATACCAAGGGTCTTAAATCGATACACGGAATGGCACTCAGGGGAGCCAACCTGGATCTTGCGGGGTGATTTTGAAATCTTAAAGGAAGTATGCAGACAGATATGGAAGTGGCCGGATATACAGATAATAGAAGTTTTGGATAAACATAAGGAATCCGTAAGGATTCCTTATATGTTGTTAGTGGAATAAAAAGGAGCGGAATATGAGGCATAAATCAATAGGTACCCTCAAGGCTATGACCAGAGAGCAGCTTCTGGGTAATTATGGTAAGCTGTCGAGCTATGTTTTATTATATTTTCTTCTTGTTTTCGGATTATCGCAGATACTTCTGCTGATAAACATGAACAATTTTGTAATGCAGATACTGTCCAATCTGATCCAGGTGATCTTTACCGATATATTTGTTGTGGGTATGTACAGGGTATGTATGCTTAACATGAGGGGACAGCAGATTACTCTCAGGGATTACTTTTATGTATTTACACACGATCCGGATAAGGTGGTAATAATAAGTGCAATAAGGTGGGCCATGCTGACTGTGGCCACGATCCCGGTTTCACTCATGCTTGCCGCACCGGAAAGCTTGGGCGCAGGCAGAGGTGTGATCACTCTTGTTTCCTGTGTTATACTGTGTGTTCTGATAGTTGCATATGTTTATGTGAGTATTCTTATAGCGATGTGGATGCAGATATATCTGGACCGGCCCGAATACGGAGTTCGTGAAATACTGATGAGCAGCTATGCCATGATGCGGAACAATAAGCTGAGATACCTGTATCTTCTGTTCAATCAGTTCTGCATAATCATGCTGATAGTACTTACGGCAACTATAGGTGCATTATGGCTTATGCCATTTTCCTGTGTTTTAAATTTAAATTTTTATGAGGATGTGAAGGGAGAAACCGATGGATATAATTTCGAAGTTGAAGGATGAGCTGAAGGTTCAGAAGTGGCAGGTAGAGGCTGCGGTCAAGCTTATAGATGAAGGTAACACCATACCGTTTATAGCAAGGTACAGGAAGGAAGTTACAGGATCATTAAATGATGAAGTCCTTCGTGACCTTAACGAGCGGCTTTCGTATTTAAGGAATCTTGAAGAGAGAAAGGAACAGGTTATCTCAAGCATTGAGGAACAGGGGCAGCTCACGGATGAACTTAAGGATAAGATACTCGCGGCGGAGACTCTTGTAGTTGTCGAAGACCTGTACAGACCATACAAGCCCAAGAGAAGAACAAGGGCTACGGTTGCCAGGGAGAAGGGTCTTGAACCATTGGCGCAGCTCATACTCGCTCAGGAATTACAGACACCGCTCGAAGCTGCCGCGGCTGAATACATAGATCCCGAAAAGGAAGTGAATACCGCTTCCGATGCGATCGAAGGAGCAAAGGACATTATCGCAGAGCAGATATCCGATGAGGCCGAGTACAGGATTTATATAAGACAGGCCACATTTGACGAGGGCAGGATAATATCTTCGGCGAAGGACGAGAAGCAGGAGTCGGTATATGAGATGTATTACAATTTCGAGGAACCTGTAAACAAGGTGGCCGGACATCGTATATTGGCACTTAACAGAGGCGAAGCGGAGAAGGTGCTCAATATAAAGGTTGAAGCACCTGTCGAACGCATAATCACCTATCTTGAAAAGAAGACGATAACTGCTTCTAATCCCAATACGGAGCAGGTGCTTAAGGATACCGTGCTGGACAGTTATAACCGACTGATCGCTCCTGCGATCGAAAGGGAGATCAGAAACGAACTTACGGAGAAGGCAGAGGATGGTGCTATATCGGTGTTCGGAAAGAACCTGGAGCAGCTCCTTATGCAGCCGCCCATTGCGGGTAAGGTCGTGCTGGGATGGGATCCGGCTTTCAGGACGGGATGCAAGCTTGCGGTGGTAGATGCAACCGGAAAGGTGCTCGACACAAAGGTCGTATATCCGACCGCACCTCAGAATAAGGTTAAGGAAGCCAAGGACGAGGTTAAGAAGCTTATTAAGAAGTATGGTATATCTCTTATTTCTGTCGGTAACGGAACGGCATCCAGGGAATCGGAAATGATAATCGTTGATATGCTTAAGGAACTTGCGGCAGACGGTATATCGGTACAGTATGTGATCACCAATGAAGCGGGAGCCTCGGTGTATTCGGCGAGCAAGCTCGCAACGGAGGAATTCCCCAATTTTGATGTGGGTCAGCGCAGTGCGGCATCAATAGCACGCCGTGTTCAGGATCCTCTTGCCGAGCTTGTAAAGATCGATCCCAAATCGATAGGTGTGGGACAGTATCAGCATGACATGAACCAGAAGAAGCTTTCGGAATCCCTTACGGGAGTGGTTGAGGACTGTGTTAATAAGGTGGGAGTGGATCTCAATACGGCATCCGCACCCCTGCTTGAATATATTTCGGGAATAAGCAAGGCTATTGCTAAGAACATTGTTGATTATCGTGAAGCAAACGGAAGATTTACCAACAGAAACCAGCTGCTTAAGGTGGCCAAGCTTGGTCCCAAGGCATATGAACAGTGTGCCGGTTTTATGCGTATATCGGGAGGAGACAATCCGCTTGATGCGACCAGCGTACATCCCGAATCGTATGATGCGGCAATGAAGCTTCTTGATAAGCTCTCACTCACAATGGAGGATGTTAAGAAGCTGCAGGCGGAAGCGGCAGCAGGCTCCGGAAAGCCGCATGCCGATAAGAAAACGGCACAGAATGACAAAAAGAACAGGAAAGATAATAACAGACAGCCGGGCGGCAGGAACACAAGTACCGCTCTCGGACAGGCAATTGCTGCGGCCATGGGTGAGACCGGCGACAGCAGGCCGGTTCGGGATGTACCGGATAAAAAGGAAGCAGGAAG
>JAEEHY010000087.1 GCA_016281085.1 Lachnospiraceae bacterium | reverse complement strand
TGTCAGAGACGCAGAAGGATAGGTGAGAGTGACCGCATTGAGTCGGAGGAAAACATCGCAGCCGCAATAGAGTATATCAGAAATACAAGGGAGATAAGGGATGTCCTTATAACAGGAGGGGATCCGCTAATGCTGCCAGATGAGATGCTTGAGAACATAATCAGACAGGTAAGGGCAATCCCTCATGTTGAGATAGTAAGGATTGGTTCCAGACTTCCGGTGACGATGCCGCAGAGGATCACGGATGAGCTGTGCAATATGCTTAAGAAGTATCATCCTCTGTTCATGAACGTTCAGTTCAATCATCCGGGTGAACTCACCGAGGATGCAGTCAGGGCCTGCGAGAGGATAGTAAACGCAGGAATACCCATGGGTAATCAGATGGTCTTTTTAAAGGGCATCAACAATGATAAATATATAGTTCAGCTTCTTAATGAGGGATTATTGAAGGCAAGGGTAAGGCCTTATTATATCTTCCATCCCAAGCAGGTCCTCGGAACCAAGCACTTTGAGATAACGGTCGAGGAAGGGCTTAAGATCATGAAGTATTTAAGAGGGCATACTTCGGGACTTGCCATACCTCAGTATATACTTAATGCGCCTCACGGCCTCGGTAAGATCCCGTTGCTGCCAAAGTATATCGAGGAGAGTGATGACGAGCATGTCAAGCTTAAGACCTGGGAAGGAAAGGATGTTGAAATAATCTATTAGATTGTCATATTTACACAAAAATGTGTCGCAAAGCCTTGTAAAAATGCATAATTTACTATATAATTGAACTAACCTGAAGTGTTCGTGTATTCTTGATATTTTGAACCTACATCACTTTAAAAGGGAATCCTATATCTTCAGACGTACGTCAGGCCTCATAAGATCGGAGGAAGGCAGAAATCTGTTTGCGGTAACCCACCTGGCATATTGCTAGGAGTCAAAATTCAAGAACCGGCATTTCGGGGATGGAATGAATACTGCCTTAGTATGAGGCAGTTTTTATTTTATAAGGGTAACATTCCGGCTGTCCGGTAAGGTATCAATGCCGGCGGTTACAGATCCCGCGGGGAGAGTATATCACTGTTATGCACGAAACAGAGCATATTAACATATATAAAAAGATCAAGGCATTTGCCGATGAAGTAAAGATCAATCATTTGGACGTGTATTCCGCGGGAAGTGCGTTTTTTATGTTTATTTCCATAATCCCGTTTTTTATTGTGCTGTTTTCGCTTGTTTCGTATACGCCGATGTCAAGAGAGGATATAATGGAACTGTCGGCGCTGTTGCCCAGGGAATTCGATATACTGATCCAGGCGGTTACGGCGGAATCATATGTCAGTAACTCGGCAACGATGTGGATCGCTCTTGTTATAGGTGTATGGTCGGCGGCCAGGGGAGTAATGTATATCACCAAGGGTCTCAATGAAATACATGATGTCATAGAGATGAGAAATTATTTTATCCTGAGATTCTGGGCATCTGTATATACCATGCTGGTGGTACTTGCACTTATCATCCTGCTTATTTTCGGTGTGTTTGGTAAGCGTATAATGGATATACTGAGCGAGCATATGCCAAGACTGCCCGAGGACGTGAGTATTATACTGTCGACGATCATCAATTTTCGTGTTCTCATCCTGACGGTATGTCTGTTTGTGCTTTTCCTGTTTATGTATACCGTGTTGCCGAATAAGAAGGTCGAAGTCATCTACCAGTTGCCCGGAGCTGTCATATGCGCGGTGGCATGGTGGGGGTTCACCAAGCTGTTTTCTTTATTTGTGGGCATATTTGACGTTTTTTCGATGTATGGAACACTTGCAACTGCGGTGGCTTCAATGTTCTGGATGTACTGCTGTATGTATATCCTTTTTATCTGCGCTGAGATCAACAGTCATTTTGCACAGATGATAATCCATTATATACAGGAAAAAAGGGCAAAAAAAACAAGGAGAGATATGTCGGCGTAAATGATGGAGAATAATAGAAATTCATTTACTGGTTCAATAGGATTTATCCTGGCTGCCGCAGGGAGCGCAGTCGGTCTTGGAAACATCTGGAGATTTCCGTATCTTGCTGCCAGAGACGGTGGAGGCCTCTTTCTTTTCGTATATCTGATACTTGCGGTGACATTCGGTTTTACTTTGCTTACTACCGAGATCGCGATAGGCAGAAAAACAAAACAGAGTCCGCTTACAGCATACGGTTATCTGAAAAAGGAATGGAAATGTGTGGGAGTGATTTCCTGTCTTGTCCCGATGATGATACTTCCGTATTACTGCGTTATCGGAGGATGGGTCATCAAATATTTTATTGTATTCCTGACGGGTTCCGGAATACAGTCGACGTCGGAGGGTTATTTCTCATCCTTTATTACCGGAGAATCCGATCCGTTTATCATGATGATCCTGTTCCTGCTGATCACGGTGATGATAGTTGTACTGGGTGTGAAAAACGGTATAGAGAAATTTTCCGAACTGATCATGCCACTGCTCATAGTATTGATCATGATCATATCGGTATATTCACTCACTCTTTCATATAAGGATGAAAACGGCGTGCTGAGGACAGGACTTCAGGGTCTGAAGGTGTTGTGTGTACCTGATTTTTCGAATATTACATTTTCGGTACTTGCAAAGACTGTTATGGATGCCATGGGGCAGCTGTTCTACAGTCTCAGTATTGCAATGGGTATTATGATAACCTACGGTTCTTATATGAAGGACACAACAGCACTTGAGAAATCCGTGACCAAGATAGAGATATTTGATACAGCCATTGCTTTTCTTGCCGGCGTAATGATTATTCCGTCAGTGTATGTGTTCATGGGATACGAAGGGATGGAAGCCTCGGGCCCGGAGCTTATGTTTGTTTCACTGCCAATGGTCTTTAAGCAGATGGGAAGATGGGGAGGGCTTGTCGGAGGTCTCTTTTTTGCCATGGTACTGTTTGCGGCCGTTACAAGTTCTGTTTCCATACTTGAAGCAATAGTATCAAGT
>JAEEHY010000086.1 GCA_016281085.1 Lachnospiraceae bacterium | reverse complement strand
TTCCTTCCGTATACAGCCTTCCCACGATCAGTTCATTAATGTACATTGGTGTACATGATAATCGTAAAACCGGAATGCAGTTTACGCTGATCTCCATGAAATGCTCATGGATGACGGTATCGCGGCCGCTTTCAACGGTACCGTCAGCCTTAACAAGCCTGTAAGCAGTATCTGCTGTCATATTTACTTCTTTAAATTTATTTGATATGTTCATGAGATTGTATTCTTCTTCTGCTTTCGTTGAGAAATTGTAACTATTACAAGCCCTAAAGGACTAGCTTTGCGTCGCAAGCTTGTGGTGTTGACAGACTTTTGACCCTTTAATCATATTATAATATACAGATACTCATGAGAAAAGCTTTTTGAATTTTCCTTTAAAATATGGTACTGTTTAAAATACGGAATGGATATAAGATCTGCCATATGGTTAATGAGAATGGTGAAACGGCAGATCAGGCAGGTCCATGACAGGGACGGATTATATGAGATTATTTATAGCGATCGAACTTAAAGACCGGGTGAAAGATGAATTGTGCATGATACAGAAACGAATTAAACTTCAGGGAATGAAAGGTAATTTCACTACCCGGGAGAATATGCATCTTACACTTGCGTTTATCGGGGAGTACAGTGATCCGGAGCAGGTTTCGGATGCTTTGGATGATGTTGTGTTTGAACCCGTGAAGCTTGCGCTTGACGGATTTGGGTGTTTCAGGGACTTGTACTGGATAGGTGTTAAAGAAGAGAAAGGGCTTGTGGAAAATGTGAAACGGATAAGGAAAGCCCTTGCCGATAGTGGCATTCCTTTTGACAGAAAGAAGTTTGTCCCTCATATCACTCTTGTCAGAAATATGCAGTATGACGGGGAACTGCCGACAGACTGCCCTTTTCCGGCTGCCATGGATGCGGAATACATTTCGCTTATGCGCTCCGACAGGGGTAAAAACGGTATGATATATACAGCAATAGACGAGTTTATTATATGAAGGGAGAAAGGTCATGTTATACACACTGCAGAATGAAGATCTCATATGTGAAATAGAAACGCATGGAGCAGAGCTTAAGAGTATCAAAGACAGGGCTTCGGGGCGGGAGTACCTGTGGAATGCGGATCCACGTTACTGGAACAGAACATCCCCTGTTCTTTTCCCGTTTGTCGGTGCTGTAAAGGATAAGCAATACAGACATGACGGCAGGACATACAATATCGGGCAGCACGGGTTTGCAAGGGATATGGAATTCGCCGTAAAGAACAGCAGTGATGATGAGATATGGTTTGAACTCAGTGAATCAGGGGAGACAATGGCAAAGTATCCCTTTAAGTTCAATCTGAATATCGGATATCGTATTGAAGGAAGATCCGTAACGGTTCTTTGGAGTGTGAAGAACACAAATGATGATCTGATGTATTTTTCGATCGGTGCCCATCCGGGGTTCATGCTCCCTGAAGACGATAAAGCATCCTTCAGGCTTTATGACGGAAACGGGATACCTGTAAAGTCGATAAGGAACAGGGTATTCGGCGAAGGAGGATGTGTTACGGATATGATACAGGTTATTGATACCCCCGACGGTATACTTCCGATAACGGAGCATCTGTTTGATAAAGATGCGCTGGTCATCGAAGATAACCGGATTGGGCGTGTCGAGATAGTAACCGGGAAGTCTGACACCCCGCTGGTGTCTGTAATGTTTACATCCCCGTTAGTGGGACTATGGTCACCACCTCATAAGAATGCACCGTTTGTATGCATAGAACCGTGGTACGGTCGCTGCGATAAGGAAAGCTTCGACGGGGAGCTTTCGGAACGGGAATATGAACAGAAACTCCCGGCGGGAGAAGAGTTCAATGCGTCCTACAGGATCAGCCTCTGACATTAGTCGTTAATGGCAGGGGTCGTGCGGCACAGCCCCTGCAGGACGGGTATCATACGGGACGTCTCGTGGGAGAGGATGGATATGGCGCTTAAGTATCTGCAGATAGAAGAAGACCTGAAAAACATGATCCTGGCTGAGGAGATCAGACCGGGAGACAAACTTCCGTCGGAAAATGTCCTTGCAGAGCAGTATTCAGTCAGCAGACAGACGGTGAGAAAAGCCCTGTCAGACCTTGAAAACGAGGGCTATGTTTATGCCGTTCACGGAAGCGGTACCTTCTGCTCGGTAGCATCAAGATTTAAGAAGGATTCAAAGGATATCGCAGTAGTGATGACATATCTGTCCGATTATATCTTCCCAAAGGTTATAAGCGGAATTGATTCGGTGCTTACGGAGAACGGATACAGCATTATCCTCAAGAATACAAACAATTCACGCAGCCGTGAGATAAAGTGCCTTGAGGAGCTTATAGAGAAAAATATAGATGGGATCATCATAGAGCCAAGCAAAAGTAATGTCTTCTGCAAACACAGAAATCTGTATGACAGATTGGACAAATACGGAATCCCGTATGTTTTCATCCAGGGTGTCTATTCGGTGATGGAGGATAAGACTCATGTGCTTATGGATGATGAAAAGGGTGCCTACCTGCTGACGGAATATCTGATCGGTCTTGGTCATAAGAACATAATAGGTGTGTTTAAAAGTGATGATTCGCAGGGACAGAACAGGCACAAGGGTTATGCGAAGGCTCTGGCCGAGGGTGGAATTGCCTATGATCCGGAGAATGTTATCTGGTTCTATACTGAGGACAGGGCTGTACACCCGTATGTGCTCCTTCAGGATATGATAAGAAGCGGAAAACCCATAGATGCAATAGTTGCATATAATGATCAGGTGGCTTATCATCTGATAAAGGCCATAAGGGAAATGGGACTTGATGTTCCGGGTGATATCTCGATAACGGGCTATGACAATTCGCAGACGGTAACCGGTACGGGAATATCACTTACCACAGTAGCACATCCTCAGGAGGAGCTTGGACGGATCGCTGCCCAGATCCTCCTTAAGATGATCCGTGGGGAAGAGGTCGAAAAGAGAGTGATCATTGAGCCGGAAATAATTATCGGGAATTCATGCAGATCGAAGCCGGCAGTTTAATGAGCGGATGGATTGCAACGTTTGCATGGTACGTAACCCTGCCCCAGAGGCTCATTTATGTCGCCATAGAAAAATACCTTATTTGACTCTTTTATATCATCTGTCGATGAACATGTGGGATAATGCAGTTTTTTCGAGTTTTTGTTGCCTATGTAGGATAATAAATCAGGTGAGGGAGCAGAGCTTGTTATATCTGTACTTTCCGTTATTTCGCGTTGAACTGAGTATACATCCTCTGTTTCATGCACGGTCAGGTGTGTACCGTCAGATGTAATAGTTATATCGCCCTGCAAATCTGTTCTGTATATATCAGATTTATATTCATTTAGAAGATTCAGTGTCTCCTCATGGGGGTGACCGTAGGAATTGTTTTTTCCGCATGAAATAACTGTTATAGAAGGGGATACTGCTTTGATAAAAGCATAGGAAGCGCCGTTTGAAGAGCCGTGATGTGCAGCTTTTAGAACATCGACATCAAGCTTATCATACTCGTTCCACATCAAAAGCTGTTGCTCTTCCTGCATTGCATCACCTGTAAAAAGGAACGAGGTATCTCCATAATCAATTCGAAGTACAATGGAAAAGTCATTCGGATTCATGGATGGGACAATGTCGGTAGGACCTAATACTTCGATCATGGCACTGCCAAGCATAAAAGTGTCCCCGGCTTCAGGTACGGTTAAGGCTATATTTTTTTTCCCCAAGGCTTTCAGGAATTTATTGTAAGCATTACTGTCATATTCACTGACGGGGCCGAGAGCTGTTTTGCATTCAGCGTACGAAAGAGCACCAGAAAGCCCTCCTGCATGATCCTCGTGTGGATGAGTGCAGACGATGTAATCAAGCTCAGTTATCCCGTTTTTCTTAAGAATGGTATAGATAGTATCTGATTTAGAGGAGGTGCCGCCATCTATAAGCATGTAATGACCATCGCAGTTTATTAGTGATGCATCACCTTGTCCGACGTCAATGTATTTAACCGAAAAAGTGGAAGAAGGAAGTGTAGCTGCGTTTGCAGCTACACTTGTATAAGCAGAAATTCCGGCAAGAGCAGCGAACACTGTAAAGAAAACCATTATAAATGAAATGATCTTAAATAATCTCCGTTTTCGGTTAGGAAATATATTTGCTGATCTCATGGACTTCTCCTGCCGTTTTCATTATTTCACATTTATTTCCAGCATTTTTTGCATTTTTTGAGTCCTTTTGCTTTCGCTTGGGATTCTTTGATTTTTGTAGCTTTAGCAGGATTCATTGAACCGCAATCGTTTTTGCTGTGATAACATTTACCTGTTTCTGACTGCCATACTTCTCTGTCAACAGCAGCAACTGTGCGGGGTGAATTTGATGCCATGGCTGGAACTGTTATTGTAGAAACTCCGGTAAAAGCTGTTAAAATGAATGCAAAAGCGAAAAGTAACCCTTTAGTTGAGCGCGATTTATTCTTTAACATCTGTATTAAATACCTCCTTTGTGATCATTGATGAATGTTATAATTGCTTATAATTATAACATT
>JAEEHY010000085.1 GCA_016281085.1 Lachnospiraceae bacterium | reverse complement strand
TCATTGATATAGGAATCGATATCCCCATACAGTTCAGAAGATAATGCGAATGATTTTTCATCAAAAACTACCAGGAACAGCTTAAGATCATGATCTGCCATAAAGGCTTCAATCTCCGACAACGCGATCCTTAGGGCTATACCCTTGGGAAAACCGTAACTGCCGGATGCAAGGAGCGGGATAGCCAGGCTCTCGACAGCATTTTCAACGGCCAGATCAAATACACTGCGGTAGCATTTTCTTATGACAGCCTCCTCGCCCTGTTCGCCACCACGCCATCCTGTTCCCACCGTATGGATGATATACTTCGCCGGCAGGTCATAGCCATCCGTAATGACAGAGCACCCCCTGTCGATCATTCCAATCTCCTTACGTCTGGCCAGCAGCTTATCCGCACCGGCCGCTTCATAGACAGCAGTATCAATCCCGGGACCATAGCCGGGCATCGGATTGGCCGTGTTCACTATGGCATCAACACGCATTTTTGTAATATCATTCCTGACTATCTGAAACGGCATATCTATGTACCCATCCCTTCTTTATACATCCTTTGTAACAGTCAGCCTTTCTTTATAAAAGCTTCAGCAGACGATTATAAAATACCCGGACCGTATTCTAGCCTGCGAATATCAATATAAGGAACTGCGCTCCCAGCACTACACAGATAAGAGCTATGGGATATGTTGATGCATATGATGACGCTACGTCATTCGTACCGGCACTCTTGATAAGCGTACCCAGAGCCGGAGTGGATGTCATGCCTCCGGTTATGGCACCCATAGAATCAAGCAGAGAAAGCTTAATGATCTTTTTCTCAATAATATATCCTATTATCATTGGGACTACGGTTATTAATACCCCGAAAACAAAATATAACGGATGGAAATATTTAACAAAGGATGCACCTCCGGGAACACCGGCTCCGATAAGGAAGAATATAAGACCAAGCTCCTGAAGTACCCCCAATACCCTGTGATCGATATCAAAGCTTAACTTTCCTATATGCCCGAAATGCGAGAAAACAATGGCAGAAAGCAAAACACCGCCTGTAGTTGTTAAGCTGAAGGTGGTTCCTGAAAATCCTTTTGCCGAGAGTGGGATCTTGATCATTCCGATGAAAATACCTACGATCGCAACCATACCAAACACTGCAAAGCCAAGCGGGTCGAGCTCAAGTCTGTTCCCCTTATTATTTGCGGCTGAATCACTGACATTTCTCTCTGCTGTTATCTTCCCCCGCTCCACGTTCATATCAGCTTTAAGAATTCTCGGCACAAGCTGAACAAAAAGTACCACGCCGACAACACCAAATATATATGCGATCGCATGACCGATCGTTATTGTTTCCTGTATGGTATCCGCAGCATCGGCTGAAACCAGTGTTGCAGCGGTTGCCTGTGCAGCCGAAAATGCCGGAGTGGAAGTAAGCGATCCCGACATAATCCCGGTTACCATGGCTATCATGTACTGACGGTCTGTAATGCCGAGAGCAGATACCTCGGCCGGGATCTCCACATATTTCAGACCTATATAGAAACAGGCTATGGTCGTAAGGACTCCGCACAGGGTGATTATAAAGCCAATGAATATATATGATTTCAGATTCTTCTTCAGATTACCGAAAAAACCCGGACCCGCGATCATACCAACCGAACCGATAAACATTATCAGTCCGATATTCTCAATGATCTGGAAGGCCTGTGATGTAATATCATCTCCTCTGAACGTCAGGGTCTGGTGAATGTCCGCGCCGAAAAGTCCGCCAAATAAAAGAGCAGTCAGGAATATTCCCGAAGTACCCATGCTGACACCTTTACAGTTGATCCGGCCTATCACATATCCCAGAAAAATGATTCCGAAGATTATGAACACCTGAAATGTGATACCGGTAATGGAAATAGCACCGTTAAACAGATTCACTTTTTATACCTCGCTTTCATTTCATTCTGTCTCAGTATATCAGAAATCAGGTGGTTCCTCAACCGACCTGTTTATCAGGAATTCAGTTGAATTCAGTCAGGACTTCAAGATGGATTCTCATTGCAAAACACATAATATAATTGTATAAATGTATTATAGAATAATGTTTCTTAGCCCGACACACACTACAGGAGGACGAGACATATGAACCTTACATTAATTGAACAAACCGAATATATCATGGATGCGTGGATAAAAAGCGTATCTGCCAAACCCAATGCCCTGATACTGACAGACGAGAGGCATCCGCGCGGGATAAGCAGACGCAAGGCTGATGAGCTGTCAGGAAAAGTCTATGCATGGCTGAAGGGAAAACAGATCGGCAGGGAAGACTTCGTGCTCATATGCATGCCCAGAGGCGGGCTCGCACTTATATCGATACTCGGAGTCTGGAAGGCGGGAGCCGCATTCACTTTGGTTGAAGACAATTATCCTCCCGAGCGTATTTCCTTTATACAAAATGACTGCGGTTGCAAAGAAGTAATAAATATTGAAACGTGGAATGATATCCTTAAGACCGATGCCATTCCGGGATATGAGCAAACAGATATACATGATGCCGCCTTCGCGATATACACCTCGGGAACCACAGGAAATCCCAAGGGTGTCCTTCATGAATACGGCAGCATCCGGCTGATCCGCGCCGCCTCAAACGACAGAAGGACCGGAAGCTCCAGGCTCCTCAGTTCTGACAGGCTGTCGCTTATCACGCCCCTTAACTTTAATGCGTCCATAAGACGTTTTATCGTCACCCTGTACGAAGGCTGTCATCTGTTCGTTGTACCTTACGGCACAATTAAGAATCCGGTAGCGCTGAAACAGTATCTTTGGCATAACCGTATTTCGATTCTTTTTGCATCACCCTCACTGCTAAGGCTCATAGGCGACCCCGGGCCTCACATACGTCAGATACAGATAAGCAGCGAACCGGCAAACGGCTATTACATTGAAGGTCCGGAGCTTGTAAATGCATATGCAATGAGTGAAACCGGTTTTCCCGTTGCCGAGTTTATCATCGACAGGAAATATGATGAATGTCCTGTAGGAAAGCCTAACTTAGATCAGATAAACATCCGGATCCTTGATGAGAACGGAAACGAAGTACCTGATACCGTGGAAGGAGAGATAACCGTCGAGGATCCGTTCTTCCGCGGATATATCAACCTGCCCGAACAGACTAAGAAAGCACTTGTCAACGGCATATATCATACGGGAGATATAGGAAGAAAGCTTCCAGATGGTAATCTTGTACTTCTAGGCCGTAACAGCGATATGATAAAGATCAACGGCAACCGTATCGAACCCGCAGAGATCGAAGCTGTTGGCAAGAAGGTCCTCGGTGTTGACTGGTGTGCCGCCAGAGGTTTCGAGGAACAGGTACATGCATTTGTCTGCCTGTATTATACTGCTAACATCACAATAGACGAAATGAAAGTCCGCAGTGAAATGGAACAG
>JAEEHY010000084.1 GCA_016281085.1 Lachnospiraceae bacterium | reverse complement strand
TATATATACAGTACCAAGGATTCTTATTCTCCTGATGCATTAAGGGTAAGGGTTACGGAGATAAGGACGGCCGATATCAGGGATCCTTTATGGCCAAAGAAGCTTGATTTCAAAGGATATGCGGTTATCAGGAATGATCTTTTGGAGGATAACAGCTACGTATATGATGATTCGGATTCATGGGATGTGGTTTATCTTGAAGAGAGTCACAAATTCGTGGCTATCAGCACCAACAGGAGATTTAAGGATGACAGCAGTCTGCTATACTATGAATCTGATGATGGGATAAGCTTTGAAAGAGTATCCGAGATAAATACCAATGTGATAACAGGATGTCATAACAGTGTTATAATGGGTGACAAATACGGTCACTTAAGAAACGATATGCCTGTGATAATAGGATATTCATACAGCGGAACCGACAATAAAAGCTGGGGTGTATGGTCTACCAGGCTGGCTCATGCCATGCTTGAGTACACAGATGAAACAGACCGTTCAGAGGACGGAAAGAGTAACCTGAAGATTCCCATTGACTTCAGTAAAGCAAAGGAACAGAAGGCACCTTTGATGCTTCGTACTGATTCTCCCGTCTACTGTACCCTGCAAAGGAACGATCCTTTTGTGATCCGCTACTATTTAAGGGATGTTCACAGGAATGAGAGGGATATAAGCAGAAGTGAGATAAATATCGAGAAATACGACAGGGATATACTGACAATAGATGAGGATAATAATATAATACCCAAGGCAGAGGGGATGTCACCGGTTACGATAGAGTATGAAGGGCTGAGGCGTGACATATGCCTCTGTGTATTTTCGGACACGGGGAACCCGGATGTTATCAGAAGTTTTGTTCCGGTCACAGACAGATATGTACTTAAAATAGCGGAACCATATATCATAAAGATAAGACCCATGGCTGTATTCGGCAATTATGATGTTCATGAGCTTACAAATGAGGAAATAATCAGGTACGGAGTGACCTTCAGCTCGTCGGACACAGATCTGTGCAGTGTCGGAGCTGACGGAACAATTCTTGCGTTAAAAGAAGGAGAAACCCAGGTTACGGTAAAGAGCGGAAACGGACTGGAATATACGGTAGATATTATCATTAAAGATATATGATATTTCCGTCGACAGATACCGGAGGCATGTATGTATAAGATAAGATCAGAGAAAAAAGAAGGATTTGGTATTGGCAGGAGGGTTGTGCTCATATCTGCAGCTGCGGCGTCATTGATACTGTGTTCATGTTATGTGCCCACAGATTCAGGATCATCCGTACTGTCAGAAAATACCTTAAGCGGTAAACCGGTCGGATCAAACAGAACGGAACAGCCGGATACTGCGGATCCGGGGGATACGGCATACACGTCCGATACAGAGGACGGGAACAGTGACCGGGTTCGGGATGAAGAGGACAATACCGAAGCAGGCACGGAAGAAGTTACCGGTAATGAAACTGATGAAAATGAAAATGACGGGACTGATCCGGCAGAGGAAATAAACCCGTACTTAAATAAGCATATAAGGATGACGCTTAAAGATTCGGGTCGTGATGTGTTTGCACCCTCTACAGCCCTTCTTCCGGATTACAGATACGGACTTTCCATGATATACAATGAAGACGGGAGTATAGATGCATGGTTTTCGGCACCCGGAGACGGTTCAAGAGAGTACGACTGGATAACTTACAGGCACTCTGCTGACGGGGGAGAGACCTGGACACCTGAAAAAGTAGCGATAAGTCCGTCGCCCAATTCACCGGACGGGTTGTCAACCTGTGATCCGGACGTGTTTTATTACGACGGATATTATTATATCGGATATACATCTACGATAAACAAAAGAGCAAAAGGACTGTGTAACAGCGTATTTTTGGCACGATCTGCAAATCCGGATGGTCCCTATGAGAAGTGGAACGGAAGAGGATGGGGTGGAGATCCCGTGCCGATAGTGTATTACGACGGTATCGATATCGGCTGGGGAAGCGGCGAGCCAAGCTTTGTTATTGTGGATAATACAATATATGTATACAATACCAAGGATGGTTATTCGGGTGTACCTGACAGGGTTAAGGTTACGGAAGTAAGGACCGCGGATATAACACAGGCGGACTGGCCGGGGAGGCTTGAACTTAAGGGCTATGCAGCAGTCAGGAACGATAAGGTGCCAAAGGGAAGTTATCAGTACAGGGATTCCGATTCATGGGATGTTGCCTATATTGAGGAAAGCAGCAAATTCATAGCCGTATCCACAAACAGAAGATTCAAAACTGACAGCTGCCTGCTGTATTTTGAATCCAATGACGGAATACATTTCGATCTGGTATCGGAGATTAATACAAATGTGATCGCCAGATGTCATAACAGCGGTATAATGGCAGACGGACTGGGGCATATCAGGGAAGGCGATCCCGTGATGCTCGGATATGCTTACGCAGGTTCATCAGGTTCCAGATGGGGCGTATGGGCGGCAAGGATCGTAGAGGCCGAAATTGATTATACAGATGAGCCGGATGTACAGGATATCGGAAATACCAATCTGAAGATACCGCTTAAGATCAGAAATTCATCAGGTGACAGTGCTCCGATGATGCTGAGTACGGACGGTCTTGTGTACAGCAAAACCGCGGGTACGGGAGCATTCAATATAAAGTATTACTGGCAGGATAATTACAAGAATAAGCATATTATCGATAAATCGGAAATAACCATTCTTGATTATGATCCGGATATCGTATCGGTGGGTGAAGATAACTGGATATCTCCCAAGCTGCCCGGAACCACCCGTGTGATAATAGGATACGAGGGTCTGTGGCGTGAGATATGCCTGTGCGTATTGCCAAGAGACGGTTATCATTCAAGTGAGATAATAGAATTTTATCCCATGACTGCCAGATATGAGCTGTCGATAGTCCAGCCTTACGTAATAAGGATAAGACCTATGGCGGTGTTTGCAAATCTGAGAGTGCATGAGCTTACCGGCCGTGAGCTTAACAGCTACGGGGTGGAGTTCGAATCCGAGGATGAAAGTATATGTGAGGTACGCTCGGACGGGACCATTATCCCGATATCCGTTGGTGACACAGTGGTAAATGTTACAACAAAGAACGGCCCGTCATACAGTGTTGATGTACATATTATCGAAGATGTAATGTAAGAGTAAGTCAGGAGATGCTGTTTCTGACTCTGATCAAGGAGATAGATTAAATGTCCTATATATCCGAGAACTTCAACAATAAACGTATCCTTATCTGGGGCTACGGCAGGGAAGGCCGGTCCACGGAGGCATTCCTTGGGAAACACTGTGAGCCTTTGGTGATCGATGTATTTGAGGGTAAAAGAGAAGATATAGACGAATCCGCATATGATCACATCATAAAGAGTCCCGGGATAGTTATGAAGGATGATGATCCCCGATATACATCGCAGACGCAGATTTTTCTGGACTGCTTCAGGGACAGGACTGTCGGGATCACGGGAACCAAGGGTAAGAGTACCACTTCATCAATGATGGCAAAGGTGTTGTCCGACTGTACCGGCAGAAATGTCAGGCTTCTGGGGAATATCGGGCTGCCATGTCTTGATTATTATGATGAGATCGCGGATGATGAAGATTCAATAGTGGTTTTTGAAATGTCATGCCATCAGCTGGCCCATGTGACCGTATCCCCGCATATTGCGATATTTCTTAATCTTTATGAGGAGCATCTTGATTACTATGAAACCATGAATGCATATTTTCATGCAAAATCAAACATTGCAAGGTTTCAGGTTGCTGATGACAGGCTGTATGTCGGAAGTAATGTTCCGGCTGTTGCCACAAAGGCAGTTGTTTATACCGTAGATGAGGATATTCACCGGGATCCGTCGGGTGAGCCGTTGTTTAAGCTTAAGATACCGGGTGATCATAACTGCATAAATGCCGAATTTGTGTATCGCGTGGCGCATGATGTATACG
>JAEEHY010000083.1 GCA_016281085.1 Lachnospiraceae bacterium | reverse complement strand
TTGTGGAAGTAGTATGTCTTAACATCCTTAAAATGATTTGATTTGTTAACGGACTGGAACAGTTCATTCAACAACGTACTGTACGGAATCATTGTTCCGCCGGAATCCATAAGGAGAAGCAGCTTGACCGTATTCTTCCTCGGCCGTTCAAATACAAGCTGCAGACACCCGCCGTTATTGCAGGTCTTATCAATGGTTCCGTTTATATCAAGCTCGGTCTTTGGAACATCAAGCCTGGTGGAAAACTGCCTTAGCTTCCTCAGGGCCACCTGAAACTGTCTGTTGTCGAGCACCCTGTCATTCCTGAAATCCCTGAACTTACGCTCTCCGATGACCTGGAACGCCGACTGGTATCCCGTCGTTCCGCCTATCCTGACACCGCCCATATGTCCTCCGAGATTTCCGAAGGACGAATTACCCATTGTACCTATCCACTGGTTACCGCCGTTGTGCTCCGACTCCTGATCCTTCTGCCGTTCCCTGAACTTCTCAAGAACCTCTTCCTTAGTCTCCTCAATACGGTTGACCTCTCCGTCGATGAGCTTCTTCATCATCTCCTGCTCGGCAGACTGTGCAAAATCACTCTTGTCAAGCCACCGCTTCATCTGTTCGGAAACATCCTCCGGTTCCATATGGATACCCTTGAAGTAGTCGTTGAACAGCATGTCATATTTGTCAAATTCATTCTCGGATTTACACAGTATCATCCTCGAAATATAGTAAAATTCCGTAAGTGAAGCATGAGTCAGACCCTTATCCACCGCATCTATGAGCGTAAGCCACTCGGACAGCGATACATCCATCTCATGATCCCTTAAGAAAAAGAAATACTCAGTAAACATCAGGTTACCTCAATATACTTCACGGGGCGTCAGACCCTGCCGTGTACGACAGCATTCAGATCCTCATCCTTTTTGACAACCGTACCGATGAACGGAAGCTCGGAGCATATCTTCTCGGTAGGTATCCCTCCAAGCTGCAATGCCCTTATCCAGTCGATGAGTTCGGATGTGGAAGGCTTCTTCTTGACATCGCGAAGATCCCGGATCTCATAGAATGCCTTAAGCGCCTCGTTTAACAGATTTTCATCCAGTGAATCGAAGTGTGTCCTGACTATCTCGCTCATAAGCTCCTTATCCGGGAAAGCTATATAATGGAAGATACACCTTCTCAGGAATGCGTCGGGAAGCTCCTTCTCCGCATTGGAAGTGATTATGACTATCGGACGGTGTTTCGCCTTTATCGTCTCCTTGGTCTCGTGAATGTAGAATTCCATCTGGTCAAGCTCCCACAGAAGATCGTTGGGGAACTCAAGATCTGCCTTGTCTATCTCATCTATCAGAAGTACAACCTGTTCCTCGGACTCAAACGCTTCGCCCAGCTTACCGAGCTTAATATATCTGCTGATATCATCAACGCCTTCCTCGCCGAACTGGCCGTCATACAGCCTTTGAATGGTATCGTATACATACAGTCCGTCCTGAGCCTTGGTCGTGGATTTAATATTCCATATGATAAGCTTCTTTCCCAGGGACTCCGCGATCGCATTGGCAAGCATGGTCTTTCCGGTACCCGGCTCACCCTTTATCAGCAGTGGCTTCTCAAGCATCCTCGCAACATTAACCGCCGACATAAGCTCTGCCGAAGCAACATATGTGGCGGTACTCTTAAATCCTCCTGCATTTATATCCATTTTATTTACTCCGTTTCGGGTTTATTAATGATGGCAGTCAGTTATTTAGCGAGTTAAAGCGTTAAATTGAGTTATTGCCAATCATCCTCTTATATGATAAGATATCTTAGTTGTAAAATCAACCCAAAAGTCTTTCGGCAAAGGAGCTGCAAATGATAAAGGATATATTCAAAAGCAAACCAACCGTCCTCTCCTTCGAGGTATTTCCTCCCAAAAAGGATGACGGATTAACAAATGTACTCAACACGATAGATGCACTTACGGAGCTTAAGCCGGATTTCATAAGCGTGACCTACGGTGCCGGCGGCAGCAATTCCAAGAAGACACTTGATGTGGCTTCCTATATACAGAACAGCAAAAATACAGACGCCCTGTGCCATATGACCTGCGTAGGCTATACACGGTCAGATCTTGACAGTTCCCTTGAGGAATTTGACAAAAGTTCTCTTTCCAACCTGCTGGCACTGAGGGGAGACAGGCCTCTTACAATGTCGGACGAACAGTTCAACAGCAGGGAATTCATGTATGCCAACGAAATGGTTGAATATATAAGGAAGAAAAAGGGAGATTCCGTGACAATAGGCGGTGCCTGCTATCCCGAGAAACATCCCGAATCGGCATCGCTCGAAGAGGATATCGTCAACTTAAAACGCAAGGCAGAGGCCGGTCTGGATTTCATGACCACACAGATGTGCTTTGACAACGAGCTGTTCTACCGCTACTTTGACCTTCTTGACAGAAACGGGATCACAATCCCGGTAACCTGCGGCATCATGCCGATAACAAAGGCCGGCCAGCTCGGACGCTCCGTAACCCTCTCGGGTTCTTCCGTACCGAAGAAATTAAGCGATCTTATCGCACTTCACGGTGAGGATGACGCTGAAATGTTCGAATACGGAACGAAATACGCCGCCGACCAGATAAGGGATCTTAAGTCGCACGGCGTACGTGGTATTCATATATATGCAATGAACAATGCAAAAACAGTAAAGGCAATACTCGAGCAGCTCTGATCAGCTCCTGTAATCCGCATTTATCTTAACATAATCATAGGTCAGGTCACAGCCCCATGCTGTGGCCTCTTCTTTACCTTCATGCATGTCGATGAGAACCGTCACCTCATCCTCCTTAAGTATTTTAAGCGCAGCGTCCTCGTCAAAATCAAGCGGCACACCCATTTTAAACACCTGAAGCTTTCCTGCCGCACTTTCAAAGAACAGTTCAACACTGTTCTGATCGAAATCGACGCCCGAATATCCCATCGCACACAGGAAACGCCCGAAGTTCGCATCACATCCGAATATTGCCGCCTTACTGAGACTTGAGCTTATTACGGAACGGGCAAGTGTCCTGGCCTCTTCCTTATCAGATGCATTCACAACACGGGCGGTAAAAAGCTTCGACGCACCTTCACCGTCCTTTGCCATTTTGACTGCCAGTGTTTTGCACACATAGAAAAGCGCCTCTTTGAACGCCGCATATCCCTCTCCATCCGATACTATCCTCTCATTCCCGGCCTCACCGTTTGCCATAAGGAGGAGCGTATCGTTTGTAGATGTATCACCGTCAACGGATATCATATTGAAGGTATCCTTAACCACCTCACTCAATGCCTTCTGCATAAGCTCTTTATCTATCGAAGCATCCGTTGTAAGAAAGGCAAGCATCGTACACATGTTGGGATGTATCATTCCCGATCCCTTACTCATGCCGCCGAGCGTCACCGTCTTTGTTCCGATCTCAAATGTAACGGCAGCTTCCTTGTTAACAGTATCCGTTGTCATTATCGCACGGCTCGCATCGGTTCCCGCTTCAGCGGTTTCTCCAAGCGCAGGCACCATCTTCCTTACCCCTGCCGTAAGCTTTTCAACGGGAAGCTGCATACCTATAACACCGGTGGATGCAACCGCTACCGTATCATAAGGAATTCCCGTCCCTTCCTCAACTGCCCTTGCAGTAGCAATACAGGCATCATACCCCTCTTTTCCCGTACATGCATTCGCAATTCCCGAATTGATCACAACCGCCTGCATCGGCCTGCCCGATTCGGTTATCTCCTTATCCCACATGACACAGGCCGCCTTCACAACATTACTTGTGAACGTACCCGCACACTCACACGGAGTATCCGAATACACCATGGCCATGTCTGTCCTTCCTTCATATTTGATATTTGCCGCGCAGCTTGCCGCCTTGAAGCCCTTCGCTGCCGTAACGCCACCGTTTATAACCTTCATTATCCACCTCCGGTTGTTTGTATATTTACGCTTACTTATTTCGTCCCGTTCTGTACTGTATTTCACTGAGGTCATTCATTGAATTTAACAATGTTTTCTTCATTCAGTGTAAAATCATAATAATTCAGGTCTTCCCTTTTTGTCCAGCCTATTGTCTTCCAGAATGCATTTCCTATATCATTCTTTGTAAATGCGATAAGACTTACCTTATTTATGTGTTCATCTTTAAGTGCATTCATCGCAAACACAACCATCTGCTTGCCGATCCCGTGCCTTCGATGGTCAGGATGCACACAGACATGGTAAAAGCACCCTCTTCTTCCGTCATGTCCGCACAGAATACTTCCTATTATATTGCCGTCCTCTTCACACACTACGGATGTTGACGGATTTCTCATCAGGAATCGTTCAACACCCTCTCTTGAATCATCTATGCTGCGGATGGCAAATCCTTTAATGGTCATCCACAGATCCCTTACCCCGTCATAATCTTCGATCGTCATGGTACGTATCATATTCTTCCTCTTCCTATACTGATCATTGTTCAAGTGTAACTATTTGGAACAGGCTCGGAATACAGCGTATTTTTCACTGTTTTGCTTCCTGTTGTTGTATGATTATACACATTTTATGCATATTATGCAACGTATTTTTAACATTTTTGAATAAATCCCGATTTTTTATGCATTTCACTATTGCATTTACAAATTAAATGTAGTATTCTTTGTTTTGCAATGTTACGAAGGAGATAATCAGGTAAACATAAATTATTCAGTACAGGCACGGGACTCCGTCTCCTTCGGAGCCGCCAATGCCGAAGAACAGGAGGCATTCACAATGAAGGAAAAGGTAGTACTTGCATATTCGGGCGGTCTTGATACCAGCGCTCTGATACCATGGCTTAAGGAGAACTTCGATTACGAGGTAATATGCGTATGCGGCAACTGCGGACAGGCAGACGAGCTTGAGGGTCTTGAAGAAAGAGCACTCTCATCCGGCGCTTCCAAATTATATATAGAGGATCTCACCGATGAGTTCTGCAATGATTTTATAGTACCGTGTGTACAGGCACATGCCGTATACGAGAACAAATATCTTCTCGGAACCTCAATGGCAAGACCAGTCATTGCAAAGAAGCTTGTTGAAATAGCACGTAAGGAAGGCGCAACCGCCATCTGCCACGGCGCTACAGGAAAGGGTAATGACCAGATAAGATTCGAGCTCGGTATTAAGGCACTTGCTCCCGATCTTAAGATAATCGCTGCATGGCGTAATGACAAGTGGACAATGAGCTCACGTGAGGAAGAGATTGAGTACTGCCGCGCGCACGGAATCAATCTCCCCTTCTCGGCAGATTCAAGCTATTCACGTGACCGCAATCTCTGGCACATAAGCCATGAAGGTCTCGAGCTTGAGGATCCCGCCAACGAGCCGGATTACGATCATCTTCTCGTTCTCGGTACCACTCCCGAGAAGGCTCCCGATGAAGGCGAATATGTAACAATGACCTTCGAGGCAGGCGTTCCCAAATCAATAAACGGCAAGGAAATGAAGGTTTCCGAGATAATCACCGAACTCAACCGTCTTGGCGGAAAGCACGGAATAGGTATCATCGACATTGTAGAGAACCGCGTTGTCGGCATGAAGAGCCGCGGCGTTTAC
>JAEEHY010000082.1 GCA_016281085.1 Lachnospiraceae bacterium | reverse complement strand
CTTGAACATCATGTGCTTACCCAGGAGTCGATCAAGGTAGGAATCGACTGAGTTCACAGTTTGAACACTTTTTTTACACTTTTTTCTCACCAAAGCTATATAAAATGAACACAAGATAAAGATAAGATATCATTAAAGTTAATCAAAGGCAAAGGTTGTTTTGGTTGACAGCAAATTTGAGAAACCGGGTGTAAAGCAGATCGTGAGAACAGTGAACAGTAATAAGGGAGGTGTGCATCATGTATGAATATTACGATTACGAAAACAAAGTTATTCCGGATGAGAAGGAAAAGCTTCAGGCTCAGATGAAGGCTGAGGCCGTTAAGGAAGCAAAGGCAAAGAAAAAAGAAAAACGTCATAAATGGTTTATGTGCGTAGCATATGCTCTGGTATTCGGTCTTATAGCCGGCGGAACCTTCCAGGGTGTCAATCTTGCAGGTGACCTGATACGGGAAAAGACGGGGCTTGCAGGTAAGAATGTTGAAGAAGATAAGGAAAGCGGTAAGAAGGAAGCCACGCTTAAGACAAACGAAGAAAAGAGTAATGACACTGAAACCGAAAAGGAGAGCAGGAGCAAGGCGAGTATCAGCAAGGCTGAAACAGCATCGCTCGCGGCCACGGGTCCTCTTGATGTATCGACCGTTGCAGGTAATGTAATGCCTTCGATCGTATCAATAACAAATAAGGGAGTTCAGGAAGTCAGATCACTTTTCGGACGCGGTATACGTGAGTATGAGAGTATGAGCGCCGGCTCGGGTATCATAATCGGTGAGAATGATGATGAGCTTCTTCTGGTCACAAACAATCATGTTGTCGAGGGGGCCAAGGAATTGTCGGTATGCTTCATAGATGAAGAGGTATGTTCGGCAGTGGTCAAGGGAACGGATCCTGAGAACGATCTTGCTGTCATATCGGTTAAGCTGTCGGATATCAAGGACAGTACAATGGATTCGATCGCGATCGCGACCATGGGCGATTCGGAAGACCTGGTAATAGGGCAGCAGGTTGTTGCCATAGGTAATGCATTGGGTTACGGACAGTCGGTAACAACGGGAATAATAAGTGCGCTTGAGCGTGAGGTTGAGATTGACAATCTTGCCAGCAAGCTTATCCAGACAGATGCTGCGATCAATCCCGGTAACAGCGGCGGTGCTCTTCTTAATATGAGAGGCGAGGTCATAGGAATCAATTCGGCCAAGTTCGCATCATCGGAGATCGAGGGTATGGGTTATGCGATCCCTATTTCAACGGCAACGCCGATCATTGAAGAACTTATGAACCGTGAGACAAGAGAGCTTGTTGATAAAAAGGATGCAAGTTATCTCGGAATATCCGGAGTATCGGTTACCGAGGAGGTTTCAAAGACTTACAACATTCCCAAGGGTATATATATATCGGAGGCAGAGGAAAACGGACCTGCAGACAAGGCCGGTATTGAGAAGGGCGATGTCATTAGAAAGTTCGGTGGTGTGACCGTTTCCACCATGAATGATATTAAGGAACAGCTTCTTTATTACAAGGCAGGGGAAGAGGTAGAAATACTTCTTCAGAGATCTGACGGAAGTGAATATAAGGACGTTACTGTGAAGGTTACACTCGGTAAGAAGTCCGATTCACCGCTTGCCAATGAGGAAGAGGAAGAAGACGAGGGTACTGAACAACCGTCGGGCAATAACGGTAATAACGGAAATAATGGTTTTGGCGGAGATTTCGGTGAGTATTACATAGATCCATTCTCGATTTTCGGATTTTAATTTCAATAAAAATACATCAACTTAAGCATTTACTTTAAATCCCATTCATTCTATAATTATATCATCAATAACAAACGGGCGTCCAAGGGACGCTCGTTTGAGTGTGTATATTTTGGAGCTAATTATGTTGGTTAATCAGATTAATCTTACTTCCGAGTTGAGCATACCCAAGGGGAATTTCGATTTTATCATTGAAGCTACCCACAATGAGCAGCTGTATCTTGGATGCCTTAATGCCGAGAAGGAGCTCATGATAAATTATGATGAGTGCCTTATTAATCTCAGAAGAGCACTGGAGATGCTTGGAATTGAACTGGAAAAGTGGAGCAGGGCCGAGAGGGACGGGGTTTCTTCAGCTGATGCGCTCCGCTCTATCTTTATTGATCTCAAGCGGTATAAGAGTCACGGTGATGCCCGCAAGGAGAGGAGAAGGGTATCAAAGAAGAATTTCTATATACGACATGTTGTCGATTTCGAGAAAAAGGATCACGAGGACTTCACAAGACAGAAGATAAAGGAATTCATAGAGGATTATGCCTCCAGTTATCCGTACGAATACTCCGATGAAAAAAAGCGTATCAACAGTCTTAAATCGGTTGCATACGATCTGTACAACCGTTGTTCAAGCCCCCTTAAAGAGAAGGGCAGCGGTACAAAAACCGACTGTGTAAATCTGGTCAGGCTGTTCCACAGATTATTGTGCATGCTTAATTATGTGCAGGAGCCGTATGACTTTGAACTTACTCCTATGGGTGATTACTATCCCATACCGTTTGACTGTTATGACCAGCTGTCGTTTGTCCGCGGAAACAACATGAAGATATATGTATCCGAGGACGGAGGGAATTACTATATATTCAAACGCAAGGATACTGAATATCTTGATATACTGGATCAGAATGTATATAGGGACAGGCTTGCTGCGCTGGGACGGATGGAAGGTGAGTGGAATATCCTCGATACTATTACTGGATACGGAGATCATCCGGTATTGGAAATAGGCACCAATGATTACAGACGAAGTGTATTTCCCTTCATGGGGCGGCCACGGGCGCTGACACCTTCACTTGTGAAAAAGCTTGCTCACGAAGGCCTGAGAGAGGAAGCTGTCCGTTCCATACTGCGTCTTTTTTCGGCTCTGCACAGGACGCAGCCTGCCATAGCGCATACAAGGCTTACTCCGGAATGCATCTATGTCTGCATGAACAGCGGTATTCCGATGCCTTATGTTGTTGATTTCGAAAATGAGAGAGTGCTTAATTCAACTAATGGAATCCTGTCAAAGGGAATGCTGGATGATTATTTCAATTCCATGGATCTGCAGAAGTTCCTTGCTCCCGAAGTGAGAAACAGTCCGACCTTACGACCGTGGAACACGGAAGCGGCCGATGTATATTCACTGGGTAAGATAATCAGGTATATTTACGAAGAAGACGAGAAGAAGGTTTCGTCATATGTGGAGAAGCTTATTGTAAAGGATCCGGATGAGAGACCGGGTGTGGCCGAGGCCGCAAGAACTTTTTCAAATGAGGTTGTTTCATTTGAGCCTACGGTTACTATCGGATTGGACGTTCTGATCGATTTCAGGCTTCTTGTATTCTCCATGTTTAAAGGTTTTGAAGACCACTATATCAATGATTCGATCACCATAGGCAGGATGTACAGTTCGAACGGCTCGGATATCAAGCTGGATTCGCCGATAGCGTCAAGAACACACGGAAGGTTTTTAAAAAACGATCACGGTTTTGAGTATATAGATATGCTGAGTACCAACGGAACCTTTATCAACGGAGTCCTTTACGGGGCTCAGAGAAACGGCCGGACGGATCCTAAGCCTCTTAAGGCCGGGGATATCCTGAAGATAGATCATCCGGAGTTCAAGAAGCCTCACAGGAACGCCATTTATATGTTTGTCCTAAATCCTTCCGATCATGAGATGAGACAGCATGAGATCGAGATATTTGAGGGAATGGATATACTTATCGGAAGAGACAGGGGAGATATATGTCTTACCAATAACAGGGTGAGCAAAAGGCATGGGAGATTTGTCGTTAAGAAGGGCGTGCTCTTCATCCAGGATCTGAACAGTACCAACGGTATTTTCCTGAACGGGAAGAGGGTAAATAAACCAACAGCACTGAACGAAACGGATTGTGTCAGGATAGAGGATTACATATTTATATATTTTGAGGGAAAGATATATTATTATTCGGAATAAAATGCTTTTCATTAACCTGAAAGTATGTTACAATGTTTAATGCATAAGGGCCTGCACAGGGAGGCTGTATTGAAATTAAACATATTTAGCATTACAAAGGTGATCATCCTTTCTTCTGTTTTGTTTCTTGCGGGGGGGTGCGCATGGGACGAGGCAGTCGGTTTTGACGAACAAGAGATTATTCTTTCCGATAAACAATTGAATATTGATAACGAAGAGGGCATAACAGCTGTGTCTGAGCACGTGGAAGGCGCTTTGGACGAAGGTGTGTACCCGGGTGAAGCGAATGCAGTATCCGCAGTTGCAGATACAAAAGTTCATACTACGGTGACAGTGTATGTCTGCGGTGCGGTCATATGTCCCGGCGTTTATACGCTTGATGAGGGAGCCAGGATAGTAGATGCCGTTAATATGGCGGGAGGCATGGATACCGAAGCTGATAGTAATTATGTAAACCAGGCGATGCCGCTGACTGACGGTCAGAAGATTTACATTCCTTTAAAAAGTGAGACTGAAGGGATGACATATGCTCAGGAAGCGGGAAGTGAGATGTACAGTGATGTCAACAGTTCCGGCAGTGCAGAGGGAATGACATCCGGGATCAGCTTAAACAGGGCAACAGAAGAAGAGCTAATGACTCTTCCCGGCATCGGACGGGCCAAGGCTGCTCTGATAATAGAATACAGGGAGCAAAACGGAGGGTTTGCCGCGATTGAGGATATAATGAAGATAAGCGGTATCAAGGAAGGGATGTTTAACAAAATAAAGGACAGGATCACTATTTAGATTATGAGGA
Source organism: Lachnospiraceae bacterium (assembly GCA_016281085.1). Classification (GTDB taxonomy): domain Bacteria; phylum Bacillota; class Clostridia; order Lachnospirales; family Lachnospiraceae; genus UBA2868. The sequence goes on along the minus strand of JAEEHY010000082.1, from coordinate 19,884 downwards.
GGGTGTATGAAGGTTCTGGTTGTTGATGATGAAAAGGTGATAGTTAAGGGGATAGTGTTCGGTATTCAAAATGATGAGACCGAGGTGGATACTGCATATGACGGGGAGGAGGCACTTGCCAGGATAAGAGAGAACGATTACGACATTATCCTTCTGGATGTAATGCTCCCCAAGCTTGACGGCTTTGAGGTATGCAGAAGGGTCAGGGAATTTTCACAGGTTCCGATAATAATGCTGACGGCAAAGGGTGATGATGAGGATAAGATATCGGGACTTAACTATGGTGCCGATGATTACGTGCTCAAGCCGTTCAATATAAATGAGGTAAAGGCCAGGATGGAGGCCATCCTTCGAAGGACAGCGGCACAGCAAAACCGGAAATCTGCCGGTAAGGCTGAAGATGACAGTGTTATCAATATAAGTGACATGAGGCTTGAATGTAATAACAAGAGAGTATACATAAACAATAAAGAGGTTAACATAACTGTTAAGGAATTTGAAGTTCTCGAGTTGCTCGCAAGGAATCCGGGCAAGGTTTACAGCAGGGAGAAGCTGCTCGAACTCATATGGGGACTTGATTATCCGGGTGGTTCGAGAACTGTGGATGTTCATGTCAGAAGGCTCAGGGAGAAGATAGAGGAGCATCCGGCAGAACCCAGGTATGTTCAGACGAAATGGGGTGTAGGCTATTATTTCGGCGGTTAGGGAGAAGCTGTCAGGATTTTGGATATTTAAGAGTCTTGGCATACGTATATTCATAATTATATGTGTGGTAGGAATACTTCCGGGTTTTATTTTGCGCTATATTCTTCTAAACAGTTATGAAACCAGGGCTATTTCCGTCCGGAAGACGGAAATACAGAACCAGTGTACGATACTGGCCGATCATCTGCTTACTTACGGGTATTTAAGTGACCAGTCATCCGACGTGGTAAATGCGGAGCTGGAGCAGTTCTCATCCCTTTATGACGGACGCATAATGATAATAGATGATGATCTGAGGATCATAAAGGATACATATTCTATCAGTCAGGGTAAGATCATGATCTCTGAGGAAATACTCAGATGCTTTGATAAGGTCTCCCTGGCCAAGCATGACAAGATAAACCAGTATATAGAGTTCACAACACCGATAACGGATAAGGGAACAGGCAGTGTGGTCGGGGTGATACTGACCAGCGTGTCAACTGACCGTATTGCCGAAACGATCAGGATCATGGGAAGGAAAGCCACCATATTCGAAGTGATAGTCGGTGTGATAACTCTGTGCTTTTCCGTTTTCGTATCAGCCAATCTTATCAGACCTTTCCGGGACATAAATACAGCGATCATACAGGTTGAAGAGGGCTTTACCGAAGAGAAGATATCGGTGCCCGTGTATAATGAGACAGAAGCCATAGCCGCATCTTTCAATAAACTTATGGATAAGATGAACACGCTTGAGAATTCAAGGCAGGAATTCGTGTCCAACGTTTCCCATGAACTGAAAACACCGATAACATCCGTAAAGGTATTGGCGGATTCACTGCTTTCACAGGAGAATGTACCTGTTGAGATCTATCGTGAGTTTATGGAGGATATTACCAAAGAGATAGACAGGGAGGATAAGATTATAAACGACCTTCTGTCTCTGGTTAAGCTTGACAGATCGGCTGATGATCTTATGAACATAAGCGTGGTCGATATCAATTCAATGGTTGAGGATGTGCTTAAACGTGTGCGGCCGATAGCGGACAGGGCAAAGGTTGAGCTGATCCTGGAAAGTATCAGGCCCGTAAGTGCCGAAATAGATGAGATCAAGCTTTCGCTTGCCATCATGAACGTTATAGAGAATGCCGTAAAGTATAATAAGGAAAACGGATGGGTAAAGGTAAGCGTGGATGCGGATCATCAGTTTTTTACCGTGGTGGTTGCAGATTCGGGTATGGGGATACCGGAGGATGCACAGGCACATATATTTGAGCGTTTCTACAGAGTGGATAAATCACATTCCAGAGAGATAGGAGGTACCGGACTGGGCCTTGCCATTGCAAGAAATGCGGTCCTTATGCATGAGGGTGCGATAAGAGTCGAGAGCTCCGAAGGAGTGGGAACCACCTTTACCATAAAGATACCGAAGACACACACTGTAACAGGTAAGCAACAGGAAACAAGAACGGAAGATGACAGTAAGGAAAAAGCATGAGAACTTAATATGGTCACATACGCCACTGCCTGTTCTTGCTGTGGCGGTTGTCATAGTGTGCCTGCTTGCCGGCTGTAAAAAGCAGACTTATGATGATGCCGGCTTCAGGCTTTATTATCCTGATAAGGATAATGTAAAGGTGGTGTCTGTCGGATACGAAACAACTGGAGGGGATGCCCGGGCGCTTGTCAATGAAGTTCTTGACAAGCTGAGGCAGCAGCCTTCGGATTTCGATCTGCGTCCGGCAATCCCGGAAGATATTCCGGTGAGATCGGTCGGTCTCAACGACGGACTGCTGGTCATTGACTTCGGCACCGAGTATTTAAGAACGGAAGGAAGGGAAGAAATCTTAAGAAGAGCAGCACTTGTAAGGACACTTGATCAGATAGACGGTGTTGATGAGATAATGTTCACCGTTGATGAAACCGCACTTACCGACACCAAGGGTAATCCGGTGGGAATGATGACTGCGGATATGTTCATAGACAATGCGGGTAATGAGATCAACGCTTATGAAAGGACCAGGCTTGTACTTTATTATGCGGACGAAGCGGGTACCGGTCTTGTAAAAACCACGGAAGCTGTTGCATACAATTCCAATATTTCCATGGAAAAGCTTGTAAGTGAGCATCTTATACAGGGACCGCTGTCTAATGGGGTATATCCTGTTGCGGATCCGCTTGTGCATATAATTTCCGTGACAACGAAGGATGGGATATGTTATGTCAACCTGAGCAAGGAATTCCTGGTCAAGCAGGGAAAGCTCAGCGATGAAGTGGCTCTTTATGCCTTTGTGAACTCTCTTACCGAACTTCCCAATATTAACAAGGTTCAGTTCATGATAGATTCGGAGACCGAGATTTCTTTTGGAGATCACAGCTATCTTAACGAACCCTTTGAGAGAAACCTGGAGATCGTGGATGAAAAATAGGAGGAACAATTGTATATAAGAAGACCGTTGTGTGTCTTCAGTCTGTTGTTTGTATTGATCCTTGCGACGATAATGTCAATAAACGGCAGTACCGGGACGCAGGAAGCCGATACAACCCGGATTGAAGGAAGGGTTATCATAGTTAATGGAACGATCAGGAGAATTGAAAATAAAAACAATAAAACCGTAGTACATATTAAAAACACATCAAAAACCAATGATCTGTTATCCAAATACATTCTGATATATTTCCCCGAAGATTATGAAATGAACAGACAACTGCATATAGGTCAGGATATTTCCGTGCGCGGACGCTTTGAGAAATGGGACAGGGCGTATAACAGAGGTCAGTTCGACATGCGCGGATATTATACACTTAAGCATTACGGGGGTGTACTGTATGATCCGGATGTTATCGGGAAATCTGCTTCATACAACCGGCTGACTGACACCCTGTACCGGATAAAATGCCGGACCATGCTTGTGTACGGTAAATATCTTGATGACCGGTACAGCGGGATAGTAAAGGCACTGGTGCTGGCCGAAAGAGCTGACATTGACAGGGAGCTTAAGGAACAGTTTAAGAATGCCGGTATTTCGCATATTCTTGCATTATCGGGACTGCATATCGTTACAATGGGTTTCATGCTTTATTCGTTTATAAGACGGCTGGGCGGTTCCGGTATAACAGCGGCTCCCGTATCTACAGTGATAGTAGTCCTGTATTGCATTATGACAGGAATGCCGACATCCGCAGTCCGTGCCCTCATAATGTACCTGTTATCCATGGTGGCTCTGGTAGTCGGAAGAACCCCGGATATGAGAACGTCGGCTGCCATTGCTGCGGTTATAATGCTTGTAATAAATCCGGATTATCTGTATGATGCGGCTTTTCTTTTATCATTCTCTGCTGTACTGGGTATCGGTCTTGTATATCCTTCCGTAAGGAGCATTGTAATGTATCTCCTCAATAAGGACAGGATAATACAGCTGCACAGAAGCGACAAAAGGACGGTTCGAATGGTTATGGCTGTTCTTCGCGCGCTTCTTTTCTCGGCATCGATTCAGCTTGCGACCATGCCTGTCACCATGTGGTTTTACTATCAGATACCGACCTACGGTATATTCGTTAACATTGTCGTCATTCCTCTGACGGGAGTACTTCTTCTGGGAAGTATTGCAACCGGAGTATTCGGTTATGCCGCTCTCCGGTATCTGCAAGGCAGTTCTTACGTATTTGATCTGATCACAAGACTATGCGCCTGTATTACTTCATTGATACTTAAGCTGTATGACTCGTTAACATCCGGGGTGTGCAGACTTCCCGGCGGCCTTATTATCACGGGAAGACCGAAGCTGTGGCAGATATTTGTATACTATGCGTTGCTTATAACGGTGACTGCGGGAGGCTATATACTTGTCGGGAAGGAAAGAAGGCTTGTCAGGAAAGCCGGGAAAAAACGTGTCGGAATAAGTGACGGTCACGGAAGGCAGGCCGGTACTGTGACCGTAAATGCTGCGCGCCTTATTGCGCTATGTGTCGCGGGGACTGTGATACTGTTTGCAAGGACAGGGCCTGAATTCGAATTGTCTTCTCTTTATGTCGGTCAGGGTCAGTGCTTTGTCATGCACGGGAGGGATATTCCGACTATCATGTACGATTGCGGCAGTACTGACATTAAGGAGGCAGCAGGATATAATGTTGTTCCCTTTCTTAAGTTCTGCGGCCTTGACAGAATTGATACGGTGTTTATATCACATCTTGATACGGATCACGTCAGCGGACTTATGGAAATGCTTGATACAAAACTCCTGGGAATCTCTGTTGGAAGGATAGTCATACCGGACGGAGAAGAGCAGATGACATCTGATAATTACAGGTTGCTTACCGAGGCGGCCGCGGACAGGGGAGTACCGGTATACAGGATGAAAAAGGGTGAGACCGTCAGATGGAGATATTTGTCTGCGGAATGTCTGTCTCCGGACGGTGGTGGTATGTATGAGGATATGAATGATGCATCTTTGGTGCTCGGAATTGATTACAACGGATGCTTCAGGGCATTGTTCACGGGGGATATAGGCCTGGATACAGAGGACAGAATACTCGGAACGGGACTGCAGAGTTATGACTGGGTCCAGATCCCGCATCACGGATCGAGAAACGGGGCAAATGAGAGATTTATTAAGAGTGCAGTCGGGAGTATGGCTGTCATTTCGGCCGGAAGAAATAATCAATACGGGCATCCGCATAAGGAGACACTCGATATGCTGAATAAAAATGCTGACATTCATACATATATTACCTCACAATGCGGGGAAACGGATATTAAGATCGAACAAAGAGGCGGCAGTGTAAAGGGAATTATAAGTACGTTCCTTGATCAGACTGCCTTATAGCTGAATGTGAGAAAAATACCCCACTAAGGGCAGGTCTGTGGTATAATGTCTGCATGAAAAGCATAGATGAGGATATTAAGAACGGAAAGTTTAAGAATATATACTTCCTGATCGGAGTTGAACGCTATCTTATAAGACAGTACCGTAATAAGCTTGTGAAGGCTCTGGTCGGTGAAGATGACGGGATAAATTACAAGATGTATTCGGCACAGATACCGGATATGAATGAACTGATCGGATTTCTTGATACGGTTCCCTTTTTTGCCGAAAGAAGGGTGGCGGTAATTGAGGACACGGGTATATTCAAGTCAAATGACGATACACTCGCCGAATACCTGCCAGGACTGCCGGATACATCCCATATCATATTCGTTGAAGCATATCGTGGCGCCAATGACAGGAGCAGCGAGAAGAAATATGAGCAGACTCTTGTGGATAAACGATATAAGCTGTACAAAGCGGTACAGAAACAGGGGCGCATCATCGAATTTGCCCGAATGTCCAGAGGGGTTCTTAATAAATGGCTTGTTAAACGTTTCGCGGATGCAGATCTTAATATAACCAGGAACGCTTTGGAATGCCTGTATGACTATGTGGGCGAAGACATGAGTATGCTGTACAACGAATCCGAGAAGCTCATATGTTACAGGCTGGGACATAAAGCCATTGATATTGATGATGTAAAGGCGATCTGTACAAGGAATATTGCCAATGATGTATTTGAGATGGTGAGAGCCATCGCAGCCAAGAATAAACGAAAAGCACTCAGGCTTTATTATGATCTTCTTGAACTCAGGGAAAGGCCCATGGGAATTCTTTTTATGATATCAAGGGAATTCAAGCTTCTTTTGCAGATAAAGATGCTTAAGAATGAAGGGGCCGGCATGGAAAAGATGATGCAGGTCATGGGACTGCCCAAGTTTGCCGTTGAAAGGTACCTGGGGATCTGTGCAAGGCTTGGTCTGGAATACATAAGGGAAGCTCTTAATTCCTGCGCAGATACCGAAGCACTGTTCAAACAGGGCAGGCTTAATGATGTTATGGGTGTGGAAATGCTCATAGTTAAATATTCGACCTAAATAAGGATGTGAGCAAGGAGGAAACATTATGCGTGAAACACCAAGACCATATCAGGTATACAGGCATTTCAAGGGAGCCTACTATCAGGTCATATGCGTTGCGAGTCATTCGGAAACAGAGGAGAAGCTGGTCATATACAGACCTTTGTTTGAAGAGACTGACCACGTATGTGCACGACCTCTTGAAATGTTCTTAAGCGAAGTGGATCATGAGAAGTATCCCGATGTGAAGCAAAAATGGCGTTTTGCTCTAGCGACCGGCCCGTTTAAGGGATCCGGTGCCAAACATAAGTCTGAGCCCCCTGTGAGTGAAGAGCCTGCCAGCAGGAAGGATGAAGAGAACGCAGAGAATGCGGAAAATGCTGATAGTGCGGAGAATGCAGGTAGTGAAGAAAATGCAGGCAGTGCAGAGAATGCCCCCGCGTTTCTGGACAGATTCCTGGATGCGGACACATATGAAAAGAAGCTGGATGTTTTCACGGGTATGTGGAAGACAATAGAGGAACAGGATATAGATAATGCAGCGCTGGTGATGGATATCCAGCTTAACGGTGAGACGGTAGAGGACAAGTATAAGGAAATGCTCAACTGTCTTAAAATGAGAGCCAGATACGAGAGTACAAGGCTTCGGTAGGTGAGTGAGGCATAAGTCGGACAGAAGAAGGATGGTTTACATAATATGAAGCTTTTGAGTGTTGCAATACCGTGTTACAATTCACAGGATTACATGAAGCATGCGATAGAATGCCTGCTGGTCGGAGGAGATGACGTTGAGATCCTTGTGATAGATGACGGTTCTGTCGACCATACGGCTGAAATAGCAGACGAATATGAGAAGATGTACCCCGGGATAGTCAGGGCGATACATCAGGAGAACAAGGGCCATGGGGGAGCGGTTAATACAGGCATAGAGAATGCTCAGGGAATGTATTTCAAGGTGCTTGATTCGGACGACTGGTTTAAGGAGGATGCATATCTGAAGGTATTGGACAAGCTTAAGGATATAGCCGGAGGCAGTACTGTCGTCGATCTTTTTATATGCAATTTTGTGTATGAAAAAGAGGGGAAAGAGCACAAGAAGGTGATGACCTACAAATCAGCCCTGCCGGTGAATAAGATCTTTACATGGAATGATGTCAAGCATTTCAAAAAGGGGCAGTATCTGCTCATGCATTCGGTAATTTACCGTACCAAACTGCTGAGGGAGAGTGAAATGGTTCTGCCCGAGCATACTTTCTATGTTGACAACATCTTTGTTTTTGAGCCGTTGCCTTATGTGAATACGATGTATTACATGGATGTAAATCTGTACAGGTATTACATAGGAAGAGGTGATCAGTCGGTCAATGAGGAAGTAATGATAAAGCGTATAGACCAGCAGTTGAAGGTTAATAAGATCATGATAGACTATATGGCCGGGACCAAGAGGTGCCTGCATCCCAAGCTTGAGAAATATATGCTTAATTATCTTGATATCATGATGACGGTTTCGTCGATCTTTCTTATTAAGGACGGCAGCAGGGAGGCTTTGAACAAGAAAAAGGCATTGTGGGAATACCTGAAGGAAAATGACGGCAGGGATTATTTCAGACTCAGATTCGGAATGCTGGGAAATTCAATGAATATCCCGGGCAAAGGAGGCCGTAAGATATCGGTTCTTGAGTACAAGATAGCTCAGCGTTTTGTCGGATTTAACTGAGCCTGTCCGTTGTTTTATCCGCGCTGTCGAAAAAGAACGGATAAAGAACGGCCGACATTGTTATGGCGGTTATAATATCGAAAAGTGAATGCTGTTTGATCAACAGTGTAGATAATATAATGGATATGCATAAAACAAGAGACAGATTGCATATCCATTTCTTTTTCCTCAAAACCCTGTTGTGCATAACGGTAATGTGTGCAGCTATCGAGTTGTGAACATGAAGGCTCGGAAAAAGATTGGACGGAGTGTCTGTCCGCTGGAGTATGTTTACCATTGACGAAAGAACATTGGATCTCGGCATAACTTCCGGACGCAGATCATGGTAGTTGGGAAAAAGAAAAGATACTATAAGGAAGATGGTCATTCCCGATGCCATGTAGAAAAATCCATGTACATAAACATCCCTGTCCGTGAAATATGAGGCTACAATAACCCCGATCATGTATAAAAACCACATAAGATAGGGGATGATAAACGCCTCGCAGAAGGGAATGCGATCATCGGCCGCCATATGTACGACAGCGCTGTCGGTGTAGCTGTGCTTTTCGAGGAAAATGAAACAGGGAATGTACAGAGCCGCATAGATGGGGATAAACAGAAAACTCATATTACTGTCATGTGCATACAGGCGCGTATGCGTTCCCGTACTATGTTTTGTAAAGCTGTCGCTCATCGTCTTCATAAAGTCATGCTCCGTATTACATTACCAGTCAATTGTCAGCAACAGAATTTATTATTGCGCATTTTTGTGATTATTGCAAGAGAAAACTTTATGTGATGCGTTATGTCGGCTCTTGTCATTTGGGATAACATCTTATATAATGATACGAGGACTTAAGGCCGCATGATAATGTGGCGTCACAGATATATTATTTTATGTATGAAACGGAGGATTAAAATGTATTCACTGGATGAAGTTAAGACAGTCGATCCGGAGATCGCGGAGGCAATTGTTAAGGAGCAGGAGAGACAGAACAGCCATATCGAGCTGATCGCATCCGAGAACTGGGTAAGCAAGGCTGTAATGGCAGCTATGGGAAGTCCGCTTACCAACAAGTATGCGGAAGGGTATCCCGGAAAGAGATATTACGGCGGATGTGAGTGTGTGGATGTTGTTGAGGATCTCGCAAGGGAACGTGCCAAGAAGCTTTTTGGCTGTGACTATGCCAATGTTCAGCCGCATTCGGGAGCACAGGCTAACATGGCTGTGTTCTTTGCGATGCTTGAGCCGGGTGATACATTTATGGGTATGAATCTTGATCACGGCGGACACCTTTCACACGGTTCACCGGTTAATATGTCAGGAAAATATTTTAATTGTGTACATTACGGAGTAAATGACGAGGGCTTCATCGACTATGATGAAGTAAGAAGGATTGCTCTTGAATGCAAGCCCAAGATGATACTTGCCGGAGCAAGCGCATATGCAAGAAAGATCGATTTCAAGAAGTTCAGGGAGATCTGTGACGAGGTTGGAGCTTATTTTATGGTTGATATAGCTCATATAGCAGGTCTTGTTGCAACCGGATATCATGAGAGTCCGTTCCCGTATGCTGATGTTGTTACGACCACGACGCATAAGACACTTCGCGGTCCCAGAGGCGGTATGATACTGTGTAATCAGGAGGCCGCTGACAAGTTCAATTTCAATAAGGCTATCTTCCCGGGTATCCAGGGCGGACCGCTTATGCATGTTATAGCAGCCAAGGCTGTATGCTTCAAGGAGGCACTTTCTCCCGAATTCAAGGAATACGGAAAGAATATCATCGACAATGCACAGGCTCTTGCAAAGGGTCTGCTTGACAGGGGATTAAGCATTGTTTCGGGCGGCACGGACAATCACCTGATGCTGCTTGACTTAAGACCACAGGGTCTTACCGGTAAGGAAGTAGAGAAGCTTCTGGATGAGGCGCATATTACAGCCAACAAGAATACGGTTCCCAACGATCCTCAGAAGGCATTTGTAACAAGCGGTATAAGGCTCGGAACACCCGCTGTTACCTCAAGAGGCATGAAGACCGATGATATGGACAGGATCGCGGAGGCTATTGCGTTTGTGGTTAAGGAAGGTCAGGACGGAGTACCCAAGGCACGTGCTATAGTTGATGAGCTTACAAAGAAGTATCCTCTTATTTAATACCGGACAGCGAAAATACGAAGTATTTTGAGAATACCTGTTCTGAATGTGACCAGTTGCCGGAAAATTGTATAATTTACAGCCACCGTATCATGATAAGATATGGTGGCTGTATGTTTGCGTTTAAAACTTCGCGTAATTGATGGAGAGTGTGGATGATTTTCAGCTCCTTACTGTTTATATTCTGGTTTATTCCTATATTCTTTACAATCTATTACATAGTCCCCATGAAGTTCAGGAATCCGGTTCTCTTTGTGGGAAGCATTGTATTTTATGCATGGGGTGAACCCAAATATCTGATTCTGCTTGCGGTATCGATACTTGTTAATTTCCTGGCGGGTCTGCTGATCGACAGGCATAGAGGCCGTATGGACAGGGCAGTGCTTGTGGCGGCGATCATATTTGATGTTGGAATGCTTTTCTTCTTCAAATATATCAATTTCTTTATAGAAAATATAAATGCCATGGCACATACAGGAATAAGCAAGGTTAACATAAGTCTGCCACTGGGAATAAGCTTCTATACATTTCAGATCATGTCATATGTGATCGACCTGTATCGCGGTAAAGTGAAGGTTGAGAAATCGATGATCGATCTCGGTACTTACCTGTGTATGTTTCCACAGCTTATCGCCGGTCCAATCGTTGTTTACGGTGATGTGGCAAGGTCGCTTAAGGAAAGAGAGATCGATCCCGTAAGTATTGAAGAAGGCGTCAGGCTGTTTGTCATTGGCCTTGGTTCCAAGGTGCTTATAGCGAATAATGCAGGTGAATTGTGGAATGAGATATCCACAATGGGTTACGACAACCTGTCCGCACCCATGGCATGGCTGGGTATGGCGGCTTATACGATACAGATATATTTCGACTTCAACGGTTATTCAATGATGGCTATAGGACTCGGAAAGATGCTTGGCTTCGAGTTTCCGAGGAACTTCGATCTGCCCTATACATCAAGATCGATCACGGAATACTGGAGAAGATGGCATATGACACTGAGCGGATGGTTCCGTGATTATCTGTACATTCCGCTGGGCGGAAACCGCAGGGGAAGGTTAAGGACTGTGTTTAATCTTTTTATAGTATGGTTTGTTACAGGCTTCTGGCATGGCGCGGATTGGAATTTTATTCTGTGGGGACTTTATTTCTTCGTCCTTCTCATGATCGAAAGAGCCGGTTTTAAGGATTATCTTGACAGACATCCGTTCATTTCTCATATATATGCCCTGCTTGCGATCGGCTTCGGGTGGATGCTGTTTGCGATAACGGATCTTAAGGAGCTTATGATCTATTTATCAAGACTGTTTGTGGGTGGAGTATCGAATGAGATACTTTACTATATAAGGAACTATGGTTTCATCCTGATCCTTGGATGTGTCCTGTCATCAGGTGCCGTAAACAGGCTGTATGAGAGGATAAAGAACAGAGGTGCCGTAGTATTGCCGGTACTTACCGTGATCTTCCTTCTTTGTATTGCCTTTCTTGCCGATGCCGGATACAATCCGTTCCTGTATTTCAGATTCTGAGTTCGGGGACTCCTTAGTGTTTGATTGGAGAAAAGCGAAATTCATGTTACAATATATTAGCCGTGTAAAATTTACCCTGATATTCTCGATGATGGTGGTATCGGCTTTCATCGGGTATCTGTTCAGTGCGGATTCCGTGTTTTCTGAAAGAGAAAACAGATTTCTTACGGCACGCCCCGCAATTACACTGTCGGGACTTGCAGACGGGGACTTCATGGACCGGTTTGAATTGTATACAACCGAGAGGCTTCCGCTCAGAGATGTGTTTGTAAGCCTGAAGGCTGCATTCGGGGAGATGATCGTTAAGAATGAGAATAACGGAATTGTCCGGGGCAGGGACGGATATCTGTTTGAAAAGCTTGTCGCTCTGAATCCGCAGCTTGAAAAGAACAGGGCTTCAGTGATCAATATGGTTAAGCAGACAGACAGGGAAATAACAGTCTGTATAATCCCCAACTCATTTGAAATACTAAAGGATAAGCTTCCGGCAGGATTTCCCAATATATCGGAGGAAGACTTCATAAGGAGCTTTTATGATGAGCTGGGAGAATGCGGTAACGTGCATACCATCGATATGTATGAAGCGCTCAGGGGACATGAGGATGAGTATATATACTATCGGAGCGATCATCATTGGACGACGGATGGAGCTTATCTGGGATATCTTAAGCTGCATGAGCAGCTTGCGGGATCATATTCTCCTCTCGGTACCCGGGATATAAATGCCGGGATAAGCCCTCTTGCTTACCAAAGGAATGAGGTACCGGGTTTTCTTGGAACATATTATTCCAAATACAGGGGTGTTTTTGGAGATCATACAGATATTCTTACATATTATGATATTCCTGTAGCTTCCTACATAAGCGGCGGTATCGGGTATGATTCGCTGTACGACCTTGAGAAGCTTGATCTATATGATAAATATGCCATGTTCATGAGGGGGAATGAGGGAGTTGCTGTTGTGGAGAGTGTCGATGACGGGACAGACAGGAAGGATGAGCTTGTTCTTTTTAAGGATTCGTACTCCAATTGCCTTATCCCTTTTCTGACCTTTGATTATGACCGGATAACTGTAGTGGATCTGCGGTATTTTCCGGATTCCGTGCAGGAGCTGTTGGCTCAGAAGCCGGATGCGGATGTGCTTTTAATGTATAATTTCATGCACTTTAATGAAGATAATCATTTTTATAAGCTGGTCAGGTGACTTGTTCCGGCTATAATTGAGGAGTGAAATTGAAGGACAACAACTTATTTAATTTAACAGTGTCACCGGTCAGGGAAGGAATGACGGAGGAAGAGAGGAAGCTTGAGGACAGGAGACGGATCATAAGAACGGCTTCCGTATTACTGGTATTGATGTGTACGCTGTTTCTTGCGGTAGCTGCCGGGACGATGATAGCATTGTGGTCTACGGGCAAGACATCACAGGATCTCTTTGCCGTTATGAACGGGACCTACGTATATGCAAAGACACAGGAAGAGCTTGAGCGGATCAGATATGAAGAGCAGACGGAAGATGTAACTGCCGTGACATTTGATGATGCTGCTGATGCATCTGATGCATCTGTCACCGCGGGACCTGATGTTTCCAATGAAATAGTAAGCGCAGATGAGGCTCCCGCTCCTGACGGTACACAGGAGGATACGGGTGAGGATGAGGCAGGACAGGACGGGCTGCCCGATGTGACTTCAGACGGTGAAGACGCCGGTCCGTACGGAAATGATACCGAAGCACAGGATTATGCTGATGAGGGTGGAGATACCGATGCCGCTCTGCTGGCGGCTTCGGGTGTTAATACATATGTTGATCCCAATGTTAATTATCCGCTTCCTTTTACGGCTGTTGATGAGAGCTATTTCCAGGATGCACTTTTTATCGGGGATTCAAGGCTTCAGGGCTTTGGGATGTATTCGGGGCTGCCCGGAACATTTTATGCAGCAACAGGCTTCCAGCTGTACAAATATGATACAATGAACGTTGTTAACACTGACAGCGGAAAGGTTCCCATACTGAATGCAATTCCCTATGATACATTTACCAAGATATATATCAAGGTAGGGCTTAATGAAATGGGTGGAAACGATTCGGCTTTTATAAGCAAGTATGCCGAATTTATAGCAAGACTGAGAGAGGTTGAGCCCCGGGCAATCATATATATTCATGGTATACTTCCTGTTACGGCAGCCAAATCAGGCTCGGATAAGGTACACAATAATACAAATGTGTATGCAAGAAATGAGAGCCTGAAGGTTCTGGCGGCAGAGCAGGGAGCGTATTACCTGGATGTAGGGTCTGTATTTACGGGTGCCGACGGCTGTCTTCCGGCTGAAATGGCCGCGGACGGGATACATCTCAAAGCGCAGTATATGGATATATGGAAGAAATATCTGATGGAGCATGCAGTAGTACTTTAAGAGGAGAGGATATTATGAAAAAGAATTTAATTATGTTGGTTTTATCGGCAGCTATGCTTATCGCAATGGCGGGATGCGGTTCATCCGGCAAGGATGTTGACGCGCAGGGACTTGCGGATGCACTGAAAACACAGATAGCATATGCTGATGATCTTGCGCCGATAGATCTTGATACGGCTAAGATGTTTTATACATTCGGTGATGCCGGTATTACGGAAGCGGTGTTTTATGAAAGCAGCGGAGCCACGGCAGAAGAGATAGCTGTCATTAAGTGTGCAACGGGCGGAGATCTTGATAAGGTCGAAGCAGTGCTTAAGACCAGGGTTTCGGAGCAGACAGAGTCATATAAGGATTATGTCCCGGCAGAACTTGAGAAGCTTAATGCGGCCGTAGTGATGCGGAAGGGTAATTGTGCTGTGCTGTCGGTGAGCAACGAGCCGGATAAGGCCAGGGACGTGATCAATAATTACGGTAAATAACCGTGCCCGCTGTTGTTTGAACATGGTCCGGTGAAGTTATGTAAAGTGTTTTAACAATATGAGATATTCTAAATGTATATACAATTTGATGTTTTGGAATAATATAGACTAAAAATACAAAAAATAATGATATAAAAATAAAAAATAATGTAAAAAATATATAAAAAGTGTTGACAATTATGGAGGGTTGATATATAATCTAATCATGAAGCAGGAGATTTAAGAAAAACGGAAGTCGGAAGAACTTCAATCTTACATAAGGAGGTACGGACCACCGGAAACTTAAGTTTGGCTTTATAAAGATCATTACTTACTTTTATCATATGTTTCGACCATAAGAAGGGTGTCGTGACTGAGGTTAGGGTCATAAGACACGGTATTAGAACAGGACACGCGATGCAAAGCAGACGTACATGAAGAAGGGAAGTGTACAGTTTAAGTCCGGGTACCGAACCAATGTCTGTACAATTGAATAGGGAGTCTGATAATTGATTGAGTGCAAAAAGGCACTATAAAATTTAACATAAATTACGACCCCCGGAAAAAGGTTGAAACGGAAAGAGAGAGGTATAGTCCATTGGGAACTGAAGAACAGGTATGAGAGCGGATGCAGACAGAGTTTAGTCGGCATCCGCTTTCAATTTCAAAGATGCTGAAAAGAGGGCCGTCCCTGTTCAGTCTTCTTGTGTGTAAACCTGTATTGTGATATATTATTTGTAGTAATTATTCAGAACAGCACATAAATTTTAAAATATGATGTGTCATGCTTGCATGTAAACAGCATATTTTACAAATTTATGTATTGGATGAATCCAAAACAGCACAAATATTTTGTATTGTGACTCTCATGCTTGTATGAAAGAGGCATATTTTATAAATATTTGTATTGGATGAAGTAGTAAGCTATTTTGTCAGGGATTTAAAGAGGGATGAAGAGGATTATCAGGTCAGCTTTGGCTGTGCTATTTTTTTTGTTTATATTCGGGACGCAGTCTGTCCTGGCATCTGATAAGGTTGTTGTTGTCATAGATCCGGGACACGGCGGATACAGTGAGGATGCATCGGCATACGGAGCGGTATATAAGGATGAACTGTGCGAGAAGGATGTAAATCTTGAGACTGCATTTGCTCTGAGGGATGAGCTCCAAAGATACAACAATGTTGAAGTATACCTTACCAGGGAGGATGACCGGCGGCTCAGCCTGGAGGAAAGGGTTGACTTTGCACTGAGCGTGGGAGCTGACGTTCTTGTAAGCTGTCATTACAATGCATCGGAAACACATCTGTTCTACGGCTCCGAGATATTTACAAGCGCATTCGGTTACTGTTATTCCTATGGGAACGGTCTGGCACAGTGCATAATGGAGCAGTGGATAGATGACGGGCAGGCTTCCAAGGGAATCAAGACAAGGATAGGAAGTACAGGTGAGGATTACTATGGAATCATCAGGCACGGATGTGAGGTTTCTTTACCTGTAATTATCATAGAACACGGGTATCTTGACAATCATGTGGATTACGAGCGGCTGGGAACTGTCGGTGACTGGGATCGTATGGGCAGGCTGGATGCTACGGGAATTGCCAATTATTACGGCCTGAGTAAGGAACAGGTGTATGACGAGGTGTTTCCTGTTGTGGATGTTCCCATTCCCGATTACGTGGTCGAACCTGATACGTCACCGCCCGGATACGTGTATCTGAGGATCATTGATCAGAATATTGAGACAAGTGAAGTGGTCTATGAGCTGAGTGCCAAAGAGAGTAACGGCAAGCTCATGTATTACGGTCTTTGTCTTGGCGAACCGGAAGAAACAGCACCGGAGGATTACGGAGATCTTATGCTGTGGGAAGAGGGGAAGTCTGTTATAACGGGTACTTACAGTGTTCCGACGGGATATCGGGGCAAGATCACCGCAAGGGTATACAATAATTATGAACTGTATTCGGACAGTGCGCCACAGGAGCTTGACTTTGCAACTCTGCTTGAAGAAAGGGCTCAGCTGCTTGAAGAAGCGGCAAAGGAAGCGGCTGCCAAGGCTGAAGAACGAAGACAGTCACTGTTAAAACGTGATGAGGAAGCAAAGCTTGAGGCTGAACGCAAGAAGGAGAGGGAAGAGGTGGGCGATTTCTTCTTCTTTGTCGGCGGGGACAAAAAGGGTGATCAGGTTGATCCCGTCAAGGCCAGACGGTCATTGTATCTTGAAATAGTGGCATTGGTCGTTCTGATCGCCGTACTTGTATGTATCATAATCATAAAACACAGAAAAGAAATAATGAAGACCATCAGAAACATAGAGGGAAACGACTGGGATCGGTATTAACAGAGTACTAAATAACTGAAAGGATTGGGAGGAACTGTCATGAAGCTTACATTTGTAGGAGCTGATCACGAGGTTACCGGCAGCTGTCATTATATTGAGAACGGCGGAAAACATATGCTGGTTGACTATGGAATGGAGCAGGGCGTAAATCTGTATGAGAATGTGGAAATTCCCGTAGATGCCGCCATGATAGATTACGTATTTCTTACCCATGCCCACATTGATCACTCCGGACTGCTCCCCCTTCTGTATTCGAAGGGTTTCAGAGGACAGATATATGCAACGGAAGCGACCTGCGACCTTTGTAACATAATGCTCCGTGACAGCGCTCATATACAGATGTTTGAGGCCGAATGGCATAACAGGAAGGCGAAAAGGAGCAGGGATGTTGATGAATATGTACCTCTGTACAATATGCAGGATGCAGACGGTGCGATCAAATGTCTGGTGCCGTGTAAGTACGGCTCGAAGATAAAGGTTAATGATGACATAAGCATAAGATTTACCGATGTGGGACATCTTCTGGGATCGGCTGCCATCGAGGTATGGCTCAGGGAAGGAGATGTGAGCAAAAAGATCGTATTTTCGGGTGATGTAGGAAATATCGATCAGCCGCTTATCAAGGATCCCGGAACCGTGGAAGAAGCCGACTATGTGGTAATAGAGTCAACATACGGCGACAGGCTGCATGAGAGAAGCAGGCTGGACTATCCGACGGAGCTGGCAAAGATACTTAAGACAACCTTCGATAAGGGCGGAAATGTGGTCATCCCCTCCTTTGCGGTCGGGCGAACACAGGAAATGCTTTACTTTTTGAGACATATCAAGGAGGAAAAACTTGTAGAAGGTTACGAGGATTTTGAGGTATACATGGACAGTCCGCTGGCTGTTGAAGCAACGGGTGTCTTTAATAAGAATATTTACGACTGTTTCGATGAAGAAGCAATGGCCCTTGTAAACAAGGGAATTAATCCGATAACCTTCCCCGGACTCAATCTTTCGATAACAAGTGAGGAGAGTAAAGCCATCAACTTTGACGACAGACCAAAGGTTATACTTTCGGCTTCGGGAATGTGTGAGGCGGGACGTATCAGGCATCATCTAAAACACAATCTGTGGAGGCCCGAGTGTACCATACTGTTTGTGGGGTATCAGGCTGTGGGAACGCTTGGAAGGAGTATTGTTGACGGCATCAAGGAGGTCAGGCTGTTTGGCGAGACTGTTGAGGTAAGAGCGCAGATAGTCCAGATGAAGGGACTGTCGGGACATGCCGACAAGGCCGGACTGACTGCCTGGATGAGAGGATTTGTGAATAATCCCGACAAGGTATTTGTAGTTCACGGTCAGGATCAGGTATGCGATGATTTTGCGGAATATTTAAAGGAGGAATATGCATTTGATGCATATGCGCCCTATTCAGGTACCTGTTTCGATCTTGCGAAGGGTACTTTTGTTGAGGAAACATCCGGTATTAAGGTTGTTCAGAAGAAGAAACGTCAGATATCATCCGTATTTGAACGTCTTATTGCAGCAGGGCAGAGGCTGCTTACCGTTATTCAGCACAATGAAGGCGGTGCAAACAAGGATCTTGCAAAGTTCGCTGATCAGATCAATTCACTGTGCGACAAATGGGATCGTTAACACATGGTAAGGAGTAAAAAACAAAGGTGGAAATAATATGAGCTACGCTGATAAAGTATTTATAGACATGTGCAGGGACATAATTGAGAACGGCTGCAGTACGGAAGGAGAGAAGGTAAGACCCAAATGGGAGGACGGCTCCTTTGCCTATACCATTAAGAGGTTCGGTGTTGTCAACAGATATGACCTTCGTAAGGAGTTTCCTGTCATTACACTTCGTAAAACAGCGATAAAGAGTGCAACGGACGAGGTTCTGTGGATCTGGCAGAAGAAGTCGAACAGGGTCAGTGAACTCAGTTCCCATATATGGGATGCGTGGGCCGATGAGGACGGTACGATCGGCAAGGCTTACGGTTACCAGCTTGGAGTAAAGCATGAATATAAGGAAGGAATGATGGATCAGGTCGACCGGGTTATATATGATCTTAAGAACAATCCGTTCAGCAGAAGGATAATGACCAATATATATGTACATCAGGATCTTCATGAAATGAGGCTTTATCCCTGCGCATACAGTATGACCTTTAACGTGACGCAGGAAAAGGGAGAGGACCGGCTTACTCTTAATGCCATTCTTAACCAGAGGTCACAGGATGTGCTTACGGCCAACAACTGGAATGTGGCTCAGTACGCCGTGCTTGTTCATATGCTGGCTCAGGTGTGTGATATGAATGTTGGAGAGCTGGTTCATGTGATAGCGGATGCTCATATATATGACAGACATATAGAACTTGTAAAGGAGCTTATAGAACGCCCCGTATATGATGCTCCCAAATTCTGGCTCAATCCTGAAATAAAGGATTTCTACAAATTTACTAAAGATGATGTGAGGCTGGATGATTATAAGTACGGAGAACAGATAACGATACCGGTAGCGGTATAAATATGGAAAACAAGGTAAGCAAATAAGATAAATAAAAAATGCCTCTTCTTCTGAAGAGGCATTTTGTGTGTCAATATATGATCCTGTTTCTTCCTTCCGCCTTACCTTGATAGAGCTTGGAGTCCGCATGCTCTATAGTCTTCTGGATGCCGATGCTGTCGTCGAATTCCTCAAGACCGAAGGTCATT